>CALURR010000012.1 GCA_944323195.1 Candidatus Gastranaerophilales bacterium | reverse complement strand
TTGAAAATAAAAAAAACGGCTAATTTGTGAACAAATTAAGCCGTGATGGATAGAATTAGTATTACGGAGTTTATAGAGGAGTTTACATGCTATTTAATGACTCTGAAAAAAATAATTTGCTAATATTTTATTTATTTGTCAATTTTATTTACAAAAATTAATAAAAAAATAAAACCCTTGTAACTCAAGGGTTTTATTCCATCAGTCTTTAAATCTTATATTTCTTTTAGAGCTTCAGATAATCTTTTTATGCCTTCTTCAATTGTTTCACTATCAGCGTTCGTATAATTTAAACGAAGAGTATTAACATTATGCTCATTAACATAAAATGGATCGCCGGGAACAAAAGCAACATTCTTTTTTATTGCTTTATTAAATAAGTCTACTGAAGACTTGCCTTCTTCTAAAGTAACCCAAGAAAACATTCCACCTTTAGGGATTGTGTATTTTATGTTTTTAGGGAAATATTTTTCCATAGCGCCAACCATTGCATTGGCTTGAGTTTTATATAATTTTTTAATCTTTTCAATGTGCTTATCAAGATCATTATTATATAGGTAATCAGAAATTAAATATTGACCAAAAATATTTGAATGTAAATCTGAAGCTTGTTTTGCAGTTTCAAGCATGTGGATTATTTCTTTATTAGCTATAATATAGCCAAGACGCATACCCGGAGTTACAATTTTAGAAAACGAACCAAGATATATGTTTTTTTCAGTCTGATTTAAGCCGATATAAGGAATTCTATCACCTTCTTCAAACCTTAATTCTCCATAAGGGTCATCTTGAACTAAAATCATATCTTCATCTTTAATTACTTCAAAAACTTCTTTTCTATTTTGCACACTATAAGTTAAACCTGTCGGATTTTGAAAATTTGGTATCAAATAAGCTAATTTAGGTTTATGGGTTTTAAGCGTTTTTTTCAATTCTTCAATGTCTAAGCCATCGTCATTTAATTTTGTTTGAACAAAATCAGCACTATATAAACAAAATGATTGCAACAAACCAAGATAAGAAGGTTTTTCCACCATTACTTTATCATTTTCGTTTATAAATACTTTTCCAATTAAGTCAAGCGCTTGTTGAGAACCTGTTGTAATGATTACATTATCAATAGATATTTGCATATTCCAGATTTTTTTATATCTGTCTACAATATATTGACGCAAACTGTCTAAACCAAGAGTAGTTGAATATTGATAAATTTTGTCACCATATTTATCAGCTATTCTATTCATTGAAATTTTAAGTTCTTCTTGAGGAAAAGATATAGGATTAGGCAAACCACCGGCAAAAGAAATAATTTCAGGCTTTTGAGTTACTTTTAAAATCTCTCTAATAAAAGATGAAGGTGTATTTTTAATCCTTTGAGAAAAAAAATTTTCAAACATATATCTCTCCTATACCAATACTTCAGCAAATAAATTTTACTACAAAATGTTATTATTGTTAAATATTGCCAACAAAAATTAAAGTGATAATATTTTTTTATTGGTCATACTAATTGAAAGCACAACAAATATGTTTAGCGAACAAACACACAAATTAAAATGGATTATTTTCATAGTAAGCGCCATTGGTGGTTTTTTAGCTATGATGGATTCCAACACTGTTAATGTTGCACTATATGAAATAGCGCAAAATTTTAATATAGATATAAGCCATGCTCAATGGGCAGTAACTGCTTATATTTTAATTTTGTCCACATTTTTAACTTTATTTGGAAAATTAAACGACCTTGTTTCAAGAAAAAATTTATATGCGCTCGGATATTTAATCTTTGCACTTGGCGCATTTTTTAATACAATTTCTTTTAATTTAATTACACTGATTTTAGCTCGTGTTGTTCAAGCAACCGGTGCAAGCATTTTATTATCAAATAATTATGCAATTATTTCATCAATCTTCAAAGGAAATGAAAGAGCAAAAGCTCTTGGCTTTTCAACAGCCCTAATGGCACTAGCCGGCATGTCAGGTCCTATGGTTGGTGGTTTTTTAATGCATTATGTCACTTGGAGAGCCATTTTTATTCCAAGTATAATTATTGGGCTTGTTGGTGCTTACTTTTCGAAAAAATATATCCCTGAAATTGTTCATAAATCAGAATTTAAATTTGACTATCTTGGAATGATATTACAATTAATTGCAATCCTATCAATGCTTTTAGTTATTTCAAAAGGTCACGATTGGGGTTATACAAGCCAAAGAATAATAATTTTAAGTATAATTTTTATAGTTTTTTCAATTCTTTTTTATTTTCAAGAAAAAAGAATACCCTACCCTGTTATTAATTTTGAACTTTTCAAATCAAAAGTATTTACTTATGGAAACTTTGCACTTTTAATTGCGTATTTTTCGCTTTTCACAAATGCACTTTTATTTCCATTCTACACTCAAGAAGTATTAAAAGCTAGCCCTTTAATGACAGCTGTTTTGATTTTACCGTTTTCGTTTATGTTTATGTTAATGGCTTTATTAAACGGCAAATTAACAAAGAAACTCCATAGCTCAATTTTAATGACAACAGGAACAATATTAATAATACTGGGCTACATATTTTTTACAACCATAGGCGATAAATTAACCTATTGGAACATACTTATAGCCCAAGCTCTAATTGGAGCAGGTTCCGGCTGCTATCAACCAAGCGTTAATGCTCTTATAGTTTCAGTTGCGCCAATGGGAAAAATGGGCATAGCTTCAGGCATTTTAGCAATGTTTAGAAATGTTGGTATGCTTTTAGGCATAACAATTTCAGTTAGTATATTTGATTTTGTTAAAAATAATGCACTACAAAACGGTTTTAATCTAACAGATGCATTTATTAGAGGTTACCATTTTGCAATATATTGGGCAATAATATTCGGAATTGTTTGTGCAATTTTATCTTATATGTCACATAAAGCATACAAACACGAAAAAAAATAAACTTATTTTAAGTTTTAGTACATATTTTTGATGTTATTTGCATTATTTATTTAATGATAGTAAAATCTTTATATAGATTAGTAATACGTTGGTAGCAAAATTGCAAGCTAAATTAAAAGATTATATTGATATAATACAAAAAGTTGCAAAGGTAGAATATAAAAGAATACCTTCCCATATGCTTGACTGCGAAGAATTAGTTTCTATCGGCATAATTGCACTACAAGCCTTGTTCAAAGATAAAACAGAAGAACAGATGACTCATTATAATTCTTCTTATATAGCAACTGCTGTACGCTGGGCAATTAGAAACGAATTAAGAAACAGATATAAATGGTACACACTAAAACACAAAAAAGAAGATGGAGAGCTAACAGAAGAAGAATATAGCGATAACCAATCGGCGCTTGACGTTTCTCCAACAAAAGTAAGAGAGGCCGTTTATGAAACAATTTTATCAATTGATTCGATAATGGCTCAAAGTTCAGATAATGATTCACCTTTTGATTTTATAAAAGATACATCAGCAACTCCTGATGAAAAAGCAGAAATAACGGAATTAAGTAAATTAATCAAAGAAGCAATTGCAAAACTACCCCAAAAAGATAGAACCATTGTTGAATATAGGTTTTATAGAAATATGCAAGTAAAACAAATTGCTCAGATGGTTGGTTTATCAAGCTCTCGGATTACAAGAATAGTTCAAGCATCCCTTAACCATGTGCGCGAATATCTTAATAAACGAGGACTAACAAGCTATTAATAAATTTAATTTTAGACATAGGAGAGGAATAAATGTTGTTAGAAAAAAGTAAATTATTCTCAAAAGAATACAAAGAAACAATCGAAAAAGCACTTTCAGTACTAGGCAAAAAAAATCTTGCCCTAATCTTGCAAGGCGTTAGTTTTCCATCAAAAGATGATGAAAACACAGGTTTTGGAACATATAATTCAGATGGTGCTAAAGAACTTTTTAATTTTTCTCAAGGCATTTTTTCCGCAATACAATTAGGTCCTTGTGGCAAAACAAAATTAAGTGACTCTTCTCCTTATACAGGAACAGTGTTTTCTAAAAACCCTCTTTTTATAAACCTAAAAGAATTAACAACTTCAAAATGGGATAAAATTTTATCAGAAAAAACTCTTGAAAAAATTATCGAAATGAATCCCAATAAAAATACAAATAAAGCAGCGTATGTTTACGCTATTGAAAATCTAGAACTTGCTTCTAATGAATTTTACAAGAATTTTAAAAAGAATGCTTCAAAAGAACTTAAAAAAGAATTTGAAAATTTCAAAAAAGAAAATTCTTTCTGGCTTGATAAAGATGCCCTATATGAAGCATTATCAATTGAAAATAATTCAGATTATTGGCCGCAATGGAAAAGTGAACTAGATAAAACATTATTTGGTTCAGCTGATAAAAAACAGGCAGAAAAAAGAATTAAAGAAATAGAAAAAAAATACCAAGATACCATTGAAAAATATAAACTTGAACAATTTATTGTTCAAAAACAAACCGATGAAACACTTGAATACACAAAAAAACTTGGTCTAAAATTAATTGCAGACAGACAAGTTGCGTTTTCAGATAGAGACAACTGGGCTTATCAATCAATGTTTTTAGATGGATGGTGTCTGGGTTGTCCTCCTGATTATTTCTCTGAAGACGGTCAAGCATGGGGCTTTTCTGTTGTTGACCCTGAAAAATTATTCAACAAAGATGGCTCACTTGGTCCTGCCGGAGAATTGCTTAAAAAACTTTATACAAAAATGTTTAAAGAAAACCCGGGCGGTGTTAGAATTGACCACACAGTTGGTTTAATTGACCCTTGGGTATACAAAAAAGGCTGCATGCCAAAAGTTGAAGAAGGGGCCGGAAGATTATACTCTTCTCCAAATCACCCTGAATTAGCCAAATATTCAATAGCTAGAGAAGAAAATATTAACAAAACACCAATTGAAGGCAAATTTGTTACACCTGATGACGAAAAATGGCTTGATAATCTATCTGACGAACAAGTAACTCTATACGGCAGAATGATTGAAAAAATCGTTATAGCATCAGCTCTTGAAGCAGGTTTGGATAAAAATGCAATCATAGCTGAAGACCTTGGAACACTAACATATCCTGTTGTTCAAGTTATGAAAAAATACGGACTTCAAGGAATGCGCCTTGTCCAATTTGTTGTGCCATTCGAAGAAAATCATCCATACAGATGTAAAAATATTACACCTAACTCTTGGGCAATGGTAGGAACTCACGACAATGAACCAATCAGAATGTGGGCATCAAAGCTTGTTAATACGGAAGATGCTAATCCATACATTAAAAATCTAATTGAAGATTTATGTTCCGAATTTGGAAATAAAGATGAAGTTTGGCATAAAATGTATACAGACGAAAAATATTTCGGTTTCATGAAAATAGTTGAATGTTTTGCTTCAAAAGCTGAAAATATTCAAATTTTCTTCACTGATTTCTTTGGAATTAATGAAGTGTACAATACCCCCGGAACTTCAGGAGATCCTAACTGGACTCTAAGATTACCCAATAACTTTGTTGATTTCTACAGAGAAAAATTAAAATCAGATGAAGCTCTTAATTTGCCATTAGTTATGATATATGCAATGAAAGCAAGAGGTTGGGAATTCTACAAAAACCATCAAGACCTTCTTGAAGAACTGGAACAGCTAGTAAATGAAAAATAAATATTTAAATTTAATTTTAATATTAGGTTTCATAATTTTCGGAACGATTAGTGCGCAAGCCTTTTCGTTTCGAAATATGACACTTGATTTAGTGCAAATATCAGATACACATATCTCAGACAGACAAGATACAGCCTATAAAGCTCTAGGTTCATCAAAAGAACTTTTAAAAGACGCTATTGAGCAAATAAACAACATAAAAGGGCTGGATTTTGTTTTATTTACAGGAGATATGGTAGATAGTGCAACAGAAGAAAACTATCACAACTTCTACAAGCTTTTAACAAAATTAAAATATCCAACCCTAAATACCTTTGGAAACCACGATTTTCATGGAGAAATGACAAAACAAGAGGTTTTAGAAACTGTTAAAAGTTATAACCCAAATTACACTTTTTCAGACAGCTATTATGCTTTTAGTCCTAAAACAGACTATAGGATTATAATTTTAGATGCAACAATGGAAGATAGTGCAAATGGTATGCTTGCGCAAGAACAACTACAATTTTTAGATAACGAACTTAACCAAAACCAAGATAAAATTGTTGTTATAGCGCTTCATCATCCTTCAGTTGAACCGTTTGTCGCAAGCGAACATTCTATGCTAAATGCAAATGAATTTAATGAAATTTTATTAAAATACAAAAACCCAATTATAGTTCTATCAGGACACTATCATGCCACAAGGCTTCGCCATTGGGGAAATTTAGTATTTGTTTCAACACCGTCAATGGTAACATACCCAATGGCATTTCGTCACATAAAAATAGTCAACTTCAAAGATAGAGTTGAATATAAATTTGAATTTATCCCAACAAGACTTGATGAAATTAAAGAACAAAACAGACAAAGCGTTATATCCTACTCAACTTTATCAGGAAACATTTATGATAGGGAGTTATCTTTTATCTATCATAAAAAACACCCAAAATCTGCAAGATATAAAAGAAACAAAATTAAAAACGCAAATAAACAAACAAAAACAACTGAAAAAGAAATTAAAAAACTTTCTCAACCGCAAGACATTAAACCTAAAAAAACAAAAGAGAAAAAAGTAAAACAACCAAAAGAAAAAAAGGTAAAAGAAACAAAAATCAAAAACGAAAATAAAAAAAGTTTGTTTAATTTCAGTTTTTTCAAAAAGAAAAATAAAATAGAGCAGCAGGAACTGCAAGAACCACTTCAACTACAAGAAATATAAAGGTTAATAATGAAAGAAATTGCCACACAAGAAGATAAATTCATAATCAAATTTAAAGGTACAAGAGGTTCATACCCTAAAGCTCAAGCTGACTTTTTGAAATATGGAGGCAATACCTCTTGCATTGAGCTAAAATGCGGCAAACAATCAATAATCTTAGATGCGGGTACGGGGATAATAAATATAAACCAAGATAAAAACACGCAAAATCAATATCAAACAACTATATTAATCTCACATATACATCAAGATCATATCCAAGGTCTGCCTTTCTTTAAGCCTTTATATAATTCATCAAACACAATTAATCTTTTTGGTCTAAATCCAAATGAATCAAGCTTGAAAGAAACCTTAAAAAATATTCTTTTTGATAAGGTTTTTCCTCTTGCAATTGATGAAATAAATAGCACCTTTAATATAGAGAACTTTTCTGATAAAGATACAATAATAATTAATCAAAATGGAAATATAAGAAAATATGTTTCATCAAATGACAATATTCCTTTAAATAAAGATGACATAATAATTACAGCATACAAAACCCCAATGCACCCTAAAAACGGCTGCTTGTGTTTTAAAATAAAATTCAACGAAAAAACATTAGTTTACGCAACAGATAAAGAAAGTAAAAATTCAAGCGACCACGATTTTATTAATTTCACAAAAAATTGCGATTGCCTGATACATGATGCGCAATACACAAATGACGACTACTTAAATCCAAAAAATCCTAAACTTGGCTTTGGACATTCAACATTCGAAATGGCAATTGATATAGCTCATCTTACAAATGCAAAAAAACTTTTCTTTTTTCATTATGACCCGGAATATAACGACATAAAACTATCACAACTGGAAAAAGAATTAACTCAAAAATATAATAATGTATTTTTTGCAAAAGAAAACTATGAATTTGAAATCTAAAATAATATATATATTATTATCTACAGTTATTTTATTAACTTCATACACGCTTGCAGACTCCTCTTTAAGAGGACTAAAAGGATATGAAGAAAATGTAATTGATGCAACTAGAAACGCACGTTTACATTCCAATATGGGCAATATTTATTTTGATGAAAAAAATTACACAGCAGCCTTAAAAGAATATCAAATTGCATATAATTTAAATCCGAATGACCCTTCATCATCTGTTTATTTATACAACATTGCAAGATGTTTTATTAATTTAGGCGCACCAAGCATTGCAATAACACCCCTAAAAGGCGCAATAAATAAAAATTATACCAATCTAATATATTACGAAACTTTAGCTGATTGCTTTGTTAAAATAAATACAGCCAAAAAAGAACTAAAAAACTACCTTAATGATACAAAAAATCCATACAACAAAATCATGGCAGGTTTTATCTATTTAAAAATGGGAGATAAAATAACCGCTCGAACAATTTTCGATGATTTTATAAACGAATACCCTAAAATGATTGTAGTTCAAGACATTAAAACCTTAATTAAAAAACTTTAAAATCAATTTTTACATAAGTTTAATAAACGTATTACCTTTTAAAAGTATATGCTAAAATTTAGTTATGAAATATGTTCCTTTGCATATACACACAGAATATTCTCTTTTAGACGGAGCAATAAGAATACCTGACTTCTATAAATTTGCAGCAGAAAATGACATGCCTGCAATTGCAATAACAGACCATGGAGTTATGTATGGCTGCGCTGATATGTTCATTGCAAAAAATGAAATGTTATCGCATATGTTATCAGAAGAAGAACAGGAAATGAAAAAGAAAATCGAAGCCGTAAAACCAATACTAGGCTGCGAATTTTATATATGCGATGGGGATGTATTAGAAGATAGAAGCAAAAAAACAATGTATCACTTGGTTTTACTTGCAAAAAACCAAAAAGGATACCATAATCTATGCAAACTTGATTCAATAGCAACCACCAAAGGATATTATTATAAACCCCGTATTAACCATGAAATTTTAGAACAATATAAAGACGATTTAATTTGCTTATCAGCTTGTATCCAAGGCGAAGTTGCAAGAAACTTCCTTGACGGCAATAAAGATGAAGCAATCAAGAAAGCAAAATATTACAAAAACCTTTTTGGCGATGATTATTACATTGAACTTCAAGACCATGGTTTACAAGAGCAAAAAGATTCAAATCCATTTTTAATGGAAATAGCAAAAGAATTAAACATTAAAACAGTCATAACCAATGACTCGCATTATCTAAGAGCTCAAGATGCCGCTTGGCATGATACATTATTGTGCGAACAAACAAAATCATCAAAAGCAAACCCAAACCGCTTTAAATTTTCGGTTAATGAATTCTATGTTAAAACCGTTGACGAATTAAGAAAAGCATTCTCTTGGATGGATGAAGACTATTTCAATACTTGCATTAATAACACAGTAGAAATAGCAGATAAAATCGATTTTCAAATGGACAAATTGGAATTTGGCAAAACAAAAGAATATCTTCCAAAATACCCATGTCCGGATGGATATGATGAAGTTCAATACTTTGACCATCTATGTCGAGAAGGACTTAAAAAAAGATACGGCGACCCTATTCCTGATGACATTATAAAACGCTATGAATACGAATATGATGTAATTTGCAAAATGGGTTTCCCTGCATATTTCTTGTTAACTTGGGACTTTATTAACTGGGCAAAAGAACATAAAATTCCTGTTGGCCCAGGTCGTGGTTCAGCTGCAGGTTCAATTGTTGCATATTCTCTTGGAATAACAGAACTGGACCCAATCAGACACAATCTCTTGTTTGAACGATTCTTAAACCCCGAACGTATATCGATGCCTGATATAGATATTGACTTTTGCCAACGTAGACGTGGCGAAGTTATCGACTACGTTTCGCAACGCTGGGGAGCAGACCATGTTTGCCAAATCATCACATTTGGTACATTAGCGGCAAAAGCTGCCCTAAAGGCAGTTTGCAGAGTTTACGATATACCATTTTCACAAGCTAATACTTGGGCGAGCATGATTCCTTCTATGCCAGGAACAAAATTAAAAGAAGCTCTGGCTGACGGCATGGAATTAAAAAAACTATGCGACGAAAATTCTCAAGTCCAAAGCCTTGTTGATGAAGCACTACACATGGAAGGACTTAAAAACCAAGTAGGTACACACGCAGCAGGTGTTATCATTGCCCCAAGGCCCATGGATGAAATTATTCCGGTTGCCCTGTCAAAAGAAAAATCCACCACAACGCAATATCCAATGGCAGGTATTGAAAAATTGGGCTTGTTAAAAATGGACTTTCTGGGACTTGAAACTTTGACCATAATTCAAGACGCCCTTGATTTAATTAAAGCTCGAACAGGAAAAGATATAGATATTAACAATATTCCGCTTGATGACAAAGAAACTTTCGAAATGCTATCTAAAGGTGAAACAGATGCAGTATTTCAGCTTGAATCAAGCGGTATGAAAAAATACATTAAACGTCTAAAACCAACTGTATTTGAAGATTTAGGTGCGATGGTTGCGCTATATCGCCCAGGTCCATTAGAAGCAGGCATGGTTGAAGACTTTATAGACAGAAAACACGGTCGTCAAAAAATTGAATATGCTCACCCATTATTAGAAGGTATCTTGAAAGACACCTATGGAACAATCCTTTATCAAGAGCAGATTATGGCAATATTCCAAACTCTTGCTGATTATTCACTAGGCGGCGCTGATATGGTTCGCCGTATGATGGGTAAAAAGAAACTTCAACAGATGGCAGAACAAAAATCAATCTTTGTTGAAGCAACCGCAAAAAAAGGAATGAGCTCAGAAGCAGCAACAAAACTATTTGAGCAAATTGAAAGTTTTGCAAAATACTGTTTCAACAAAGCTCACTCATCAGCTTATGCTTTTGTAGCTTATCAAACAGCATATCTTAAAGCGCATTATCCTGTTGAATTTATGTGCGCGATGCTGACTTCTGTTGCAGACAAACAAGAAAAAACTCAACAATACATTCTTCAATGTCAAGCGCAAGGAATCGAAGTATTGGCGCCAGACATTAATAAATCAAACTCTCAATTTACACCGGATGGCAATAATATCCGCTTTGGTTTAGCCTCAATTAAAAATGTAGGTGAAGCCGTAATTGAACAAATTGAAAAAGAAAGAGAAAATAAGCCCTTTGAGAGTTTCTATGATTTCTGCTCAAGAGTAGATATGAAATGTTTAAACAAAAGAACTCTTGAAAGCTTGATTAAAGCAGGAGCATTTTCATGTATTGAAAAATCAAGAAAACAGCTTTTAGAAAACATTGATAAGGTTGTTGAATTTGTTCAAGCAAGCGCCAAAGCAAAATCTTCAGGTCAAGTTAGTTTATTTTCAGCTTTAGCAGGAGATGCTCAAGAAGAGCTAAACATCCCCACATTCCAAATGAGCGGAAATAGCGAAGATGAATTTTCAGATTCCCAAATTCAACTTTTTGAAAAAGAACTAATGGGTATATATGTTACATCTCATCCTTTGGCTTCAATTCAAGGTATTTTAAAATATATCACAACTCAAACAATTTCAGATATTTTTGAAAATCCAAAACCTGACCAAACCGTTACAATTTGCGGTTTATTATCTCAAATCGTTCAAAAACCAACCAAAAAAGACCCTTCAAAATTTATCAAAACAGGTACAATTGAAGACTTAACATCAAGAATTGGTGTTGTTGCTTTTCCTAAAATTGTTGAAAAATACGGAGCTTTAATTGAATCAGAACAAAAAGTTATAATAAAAGCAAAAATAAATGTAAAAGATGAAGAAATTAACTTGGCAATTAATGAAGTAAAACCAATCGAAGAGGTTAATTTAGTCACCCTAAAAGTTTTAAAAGAATTTGCAATGGAAGAAAACGTTCTTTTAAAAGAACTTCTAGCTAAACACAAAGGTGAAAATCCTGTTGTAATAGATTTTGAAGCACCTGATGAATTTGACAAGCCAAAAAGATTTCAGCTTTTAACAAATGACCACTTATGGGTTAGCATTAACGATGAAATGAAAAGAGAAATTGGCGCAACATTCAAAGACAAAATGGAAATAAATGTTTTACACCTTAGCTAGTTAATATTTTATTCCAAGTTATTTGCTTCAAAATATTATCTTTATCATCCACCCATATTTGAGCATTTGGGTGTAATTGAGCCATATCTGAAGCTATTTCTTTTAAATAAATCGCATATCTTGCATCCACAAAACTAAGTGCGTCAAGTTTTTCAATATAATAATCTTTTGCACCGCAATTTGTGCAAAATTTATCAAATGGTACAATCTCGCCCCAAAAAAGCTTTGCTTGTCTTTTAACATCACATCTTGCACATCTTATTATGTAGTAATTTTTGACAAGATACTGTCCACAATCAGGGCAATACCCTTCATTTTGATACAAAAGAGCATTCTTGTGATGACATTTTGTATGATTATTTATAAATTTCAATAAAATATTTTTCATAATTTTTTTATAATGATTTAATAAAATTAATCAACTATTCTTCAAAAGCAAGCCAAACAAGGATTTTGCAATTATTAAGAATTGTTACACAAAGAAAAGATAAATAGCAATTATTAAAAAGAAATATACTTTATATATACAAGAGAGATAAGTAAAATAAAACAAAACAAACTACAATAGAATATATCAAAAGGAGAGACAAAATGGCAAGAGTTCTAATTTCAATGCCCGAACAATTTTTATCACAAATCGATTCTGTAGCACAAGGCGAAAACAGAACAAGAAGTGAATTAATCAGAGAAGCACTTCGTACTTATATTAACCGTTCAAAAATTAGAGAAAACGGACTTGCTTCTAAAAATGCAGCAATTCTTGAAGCACTACTGGATTAATTAAGTTTAAAAATGTAAAAGGCTCACACAAAAGTAGTGTGAGCCTTTATGTATTAAATAAAAATTTTATTTTGCACTTTGTGCTGTTTCAACTAAAACTTTAAATGCTTCAGGTTCATTAACAGCTAATTCAGCTAACATTTTTCTATTAACTTGAATATCAGCTTTTTTAAGCATGTTCATGAATTTAGAATAGCTTAAGCCAAGTTCTCTAACTGCTGCATTAATTCTAACAATCCAAAGAGCACGCATATTTCTTTTTAGAACGCGTCTATCTCTGTATTGATATTTTAATTTTTTCATTACAGCAATATTAGCAACTTTAAAAATTCTGCTTCTAGCACCAATAAAACCTTTAGCAAGTTTTAATATTTTTTTATGTCTTTTTCTTAATACGCTACCACGTTTAACTCTCATAGTTCAGCCTTCCTTATCTTGTAAATTTCTTTTTGTACGGTAATTCCTTAGCAATCATTGCTAAATTTCCTTCAAACACCTCAGTTGTGCCTGAAAGTCTATTTTTTCTAGCTGGACTTTTGTGAGCTAATAAGTGTCCTTTTCCTGCTTTTTGACGAAGCACTTTACCACTTCCTGTGATTTTGTAGCGTTTCGCAGCAGATCTGTGAGTTTTCATTTTAGGCATTTTATGTCTCCATTTCTTTATACTAAACCCTTGTGGCATACCAAAGCCACTTTAGGCTATTTCATAATATTTTAAAAACAAAGAAAAATCAAGTAAAAATGATATTTTTTATAAGTTATGTTACTATTAATTTATGGAAAAAACTACATTATCAAAATTTTCAAAAGAAGAATTAACAGATTTTATTATAAAAAACAATGAAAAAAAGTTCAGAGCAGAACAAATCTTTTCTTGGATTTGGGCAAAAAACGCATCTTCATTTGATCAAATGACAGATGTAAAAAAAGAATTTAGAGAATTTTTAAACCAAAACTGTCAAATTCTTGATTGCAAAATTAAACTAAGACAAATTTCAAAAGATGGAACAATTAAATATTTAATCGAATTTAGTGATGGCTTATGCGCAGAAACTGTATTAATGAGATTTGATAATCGTTCCAATCTTTCAATGTGTGTATCTTGCCAAGTTGGCTGCAAAATGGGCTGCAAATTTTGCGCGACAGGAAAAAATGGCTTTAAGAGAAATCTTGAAGCCCATGAAATCATATCTCAAATTCTTTTAGCGCAAATTGATACAGGTTTAAAAATTACAAATGTAGTTTTTATGGGTCAAGGTGAACCACTGGACAACTTTGAAAACATAAAAAAAGCAATTTATTTAATAAATAAAAATCTTCAAATTTCAATAAGAAGAATGACTCTATCAACTTCAGGAATTATCCCAAAAATATATGAACTATCTCAAAATGAGCTTATTCCAACGCTTGCCATATCTTTGCATGCACCAAATCACAAAATCAGAGAGCAAATAATGCCAATTGAGAAAAAATATAATATTGAAGAATTAAAAAAAGCTCTAAAAGAATTCAATACAAAAACAAAAGACAGAATTACAATTGAATACATTTTAATTGGCGGACTAAACGACACAAAAGAATGTGCTATAGAATTAATCAACTACCTAAAAGACATTAAATGTAACATTAATTTAATCCCATACAATCCCACGGACGACAATACAGGCTTCAAAAAACCAAACAAAAAAGACATGATGAAATTTAAATACCTTTTGGAAGCCTCAGGTAAAAAAGTCACCATAAGACTGGAACGCGGCGCCGATATAGACGCAGCTTGCGGCCAATTAGCAGGAAAAACTAACTAATATACGTGCTAAATGTGTTCAGCTGACTATTTAAAGATGCAATAGTTGCGTCCATTTGATTAAATTGCTTGTACAATCTTTCTTCATAAGAAGTAATACGTGTTGTAGCGCGCTCAATTCTAGAATTCATTGAAGTAATTTGAGCTTGAACGCTGTCAGATTTTGTTGCAAAATAACCATTTTCAAAATCCAGCGCATTTTCAATATCTACAAGCATTTGGTCAAATAAACCATTATCTGTTTTTGATGTATAACCATCAGATAATAACATCTTTACTGACTCAAAATCTTCAGCCAAAGCTTTATCAAGCTTTTCTTCATCAATAGTTAAATTAACAGCATCACTTTTAGATGTTGAAATCCCAATATCTGCAAGCATTGAGAATTTACCATCATTATCGCTTATGGCTGAAGTTATACCTCTTATATTATTCAATAAAGAATTAAGGCTGGAATCGTGTCCAATACTGCCGGATGATGAAGTTTCCGTTCTTATTGTTGAAACCAAATCGTTATAAGCATCTACAAATGTATTTAGTGCTTCTTTAACATCTGTATAATCAGGTGAAATTTCAAGAGTTACATCTTTGTCATCTTTTTCATTATTTGAATAATCGCTGGTTGGTTTTTTAATAGTAATAGATAAATTTGCAATACCTGATGCTTCTCCTGTTATTGTATTTGAAGAAGAAACAACTTTATTGCCGTTTATATAAGCTATTGCATTTTGTCCTAAAGTTTGAGAACCCTGAGCAATTCTTTCATCTTCGCCGGAACCTTCAGTTAAACCTAAAACATTTAAAAGATTAGTTCCTTCTTCAGATAAACTAATATTGCTTTGACCTGTTTGAGTTGAAGTTAAAACCAATTTATTTGTCAAAGAATCATAACTTGCTTTAACATTAACATCAGAATTGCCATTAATTCTAGAAATTAAATTATTTAAAGTTGTTGTTTCATTAATTTCAAAATCAACACCATTAATTGTAATTTTACCGGTTTGAGCAGGATTTCCATCCTCGTCAAACAATTTTACTTCACCAAGACCTGATTCAGAGCTAACCATTGCAGCATTTGTATTCACCAATGAAACTGGATATGAGCTCTTATATCCGGAACCGTCTTTTTCATTTAATTTCAAAGCAGTCACAATATTAGATGTATCGCCGCCTGAACCAATCATAAGACTAGCAGAAGTATCCTCCACAAAAGAGGTTTCACCATCGACTACTTGTTCTTTATATGCTTTTATTGAAAAATTACCATTGTCGTCAACAGAAGCCTGAACTTTTCCATTAGTTGCGGTATTTATTTTATCTATAACATCTTTAACAGTGTCTTTTTGAGCAATTTCAATTTCATATTGTTTGCCATCCAAAAACATTGAAAAAGTACCCGCTTTAGCTTGACCGTTTGCCAAATTAACAAATTTAGCACTTTCTATATTTTCTTTTGAAATAGTACCTAAACTATTTGCACTTTTTGCTGTTGTTGAAGTTGCAATTTGTTCAATTTGCAAATTAACATTAGCACTTGCAACACTTCCTGTTGAAACAGCTGTTGCGTATGCATCATTAGACGAAGTGATAGTCGTATTTGTCCACATATCACTTGAAGAATTATAAATTATATTTGTAAAAGTTCTGAGCGCACTTTGCAAAGTTGTAAATTTTGTTTTTACATCAGAAACAGTGCTATCAGTTTTTTGCAAACTTTCAAGCTTCTCTTGCAATGGAGTTAGCATTGAAGTTTTTTTAGCACTAACCAGCTGTGAGACCCAGCTTTCAATATCAAATCCTGATCCTACGCCTGTAATTGTAGAAGACATAATTAAATCCTTTTAACTTTTACATATATCCTTATAGTTATACTATAATATAACTTGTTCCACACAACACTAATATTATATCACATTTATTAACTTTTATTACATCATGTATAAGTTGCATTTTAATTAACGAGGTAAAAAATGACAATAAAAGGAATTATTTTTGATTTAGACGGCACACTTTTATATACTCTTGAAGATTTAAAAAACAGCGTAAACTACGCTCTTGAATATTGTAATTTAGAAAAAATTACTCTTGAACAAACAAGGAATTTTGTCGGCAATGGCATAGGAAAATTAATCGAGCGAGCAATTGGAATTCATCAGGAAAAATATGACCAATGTCTTGAAATGTTTAAAAAGCATTATGCAAAAAACTCCAATATAACCACAAAACCCTATCCAATGGTTATTGAAAATCTGCAACGATTAAAACAAAAAAATATCAAACTTGCCATTTTATCAAATAAAATTGATTCAGAAGTTAAAAAACTCTCAAAACTCTATTTTGGTGATATTTTTGATATATCCCAAGGAGAAACTCCTGAGTTCAATAAAAAACCCGACCCAAAATCAAGCGAATATATAATTAAGCAATTTAATTTATCTAAAGATGAAGTCATTTTTATAGGTGATAGCGAAGTTGATATTCAAACGGCAAAAAATACTTCAATTAAATGTTTAAGTGTTCTTTGGGGCTATAAAGATAAAGATTTTTTAACCCAAAACGGAGCAAAAATAACATTTGATAATTTTAAAGATTTAGTTGATTATATACTAAAAAATTGCCTCTAGATTATATCTTGAGGCAATTTTATTTTTTTAATAAACTATTTATCCAATCCAACTGTTTCAATTACAATAGGTTTGTTTTCAGCTTGACTTGATTTTTGAGCTTCAGCTTCTTCAGCCTTAGGAGCGGTTTCTTCTACAGTAGAAGTTGCTTGTTCAACGCTAGAAGCATTTTCCACAGCAGGAGCAACGGCTTGAGCTTCAGCAGGAGTAGCAGCTTGTTCTTCAACAGAAGTTTGTTGTTCAGCTGCAGGTGCTTTTACTTCTTCAGTTTTAGAAGTTTTTTTAGATTTTTTAACTTTTTTAGATTTTTTGTCTGTAGTTACAGTTTTTTCATCTTGAGCTTCTTTTACTTCAGATTTGTGACAAGCACAATCGCAATTTTCATCACATTTTTGATGACATTTACAATCTACATCTGTCTTATCGCAAACACAGTCTTTACCTTCATGACAACCACATTTGCAATCAGAAGGACATTCCTTATGACAAGCACAATTGCAATCAGGATTTGTACAAGGTGTTGTTTCTTGTGCTATGGCAGCTACAGAATTAAATGTTAAAAAAGATAATACTAACAATGTTGAAAAAATATTTTTCATTTTAACTCCTTTCTTAAAAACATAGGATAGAGTTATACTAAACTCCAATTTTAAAATTGTCAACAATATAAAGTTATATTATGAGCTCATTTATATATTGATAATATTCATTATTTTTATAATTTTTAATTCTTTCTTTTACTTCTTGATGAGTAATAAAGCCCATCCTTATTGCAATTTCTTCCAAACATGCAATTTTTACTCCCTGATTTTCTTCAATTGTCTGAACATACTGCCCTGCTTGCAATAATGATTTATGAGTGCCTGTATCAAGCCAAGCAAAACCCCTGCCAAAAACTTCTACATTTAGTTTATTTTCTTTAAGATAAATTCTATTTAAATCAGTAATTTCAAGCTCGCCTCGTAAAGACGGTTTTAATTTTTTTACATACTCTACAACTGAATTATCATAAAAATATAAACCTACTACAGCATAATCTGATTTTGGGTTTTTAGGCTTTTCTTCAATAGAAATTGCTTTTAAATCTTCATCAAACTCAACAACGCCAAACCTTTGAGGGTCTTTTACTTTATAAGCAAAAATGGTTGCTTGCTTTTTATCTTGAGCGTTTTTTGTTGCTCTTTTTAGCATTGCAGAAAACGCTTGGCCGTAAAAAATATTATCTCCCAAAACAAGAGCAACAGAGTCATCTTGAATAAATTCTTCGCCCAAAATAAAAGCCTGAGCCAATCCATCAGGATTTTGCTGAACTTTATAAGAAAATTTAACACCAAATTGAGAACCGTCTTTTAAAAGTTTTTTAAAATTATCAATGTCATATGGTGTTGAAATAATTAAAATATCTTTTATTCCGGCCAACATCAAAACAGAAATAGGATAATAAATCATAGGTTTGTCATAAACAGGCAACAATTGTTTTGATGTGCCTATAGTACTTGGATATAAACGAGTTCCAAAGCCGCCAGCCAGAACAATTCCTTTCATTATTCACCCTTTCTTAATTTCAAATAATCATTTAAAGCCAACTTCCAATCCCTTGTAAGATTTAATTCCTCGTTATTTATCATAATACTGCAAGATGGTCTTTTGGCTTTTCTTGGAAATTCATCAGTTAGACAAGGAACTAAATTTACTTCTAAATTAGATTGTTTAAATATTTCATACGCAAATTCATACCATGTTGCGCTATTTTTACCACACACATGATAAATTCCATAAGGCAACCCTAAAATCTTTTCAATCCCTTTTACAAGCTCCATTGTCCAAGTAGGACAGCCTTTTTGATCATTTACAACTTTAAGCACATCTTTGTCTTTTAAAGATAGCATTGTTTCAACAAAATTTCTGCCTTTATGTCCATAAAGCCAACTTGTGCGCGCAATATAGAACTTCTTACAATATTTTTGAACCTCTAATTCGCCTTCCAGTTTTGTTTTACCGTAAACATTAATAGGGTTTGGATTGTCATTTGGCAAATAAGGAGTATTTTTTGTGCCATCAAACACATAATCAGTTGAAATATAAACCATTGTAGCACCAATTTCACCTGAAACTTTTGCAACATTCTTTGTACCAAAAGAATTAATTTTTTTAGCTAATTCAATTTCATCTTCAGCCTTATCAACATTTGTATAAGCTGCACAATGAACTATGACATCCGGTTTTAGCTCTGAAATAGCTTTTTTTGTCATTTCTTCATCGCAAATATCCAGAGTGTCATAATCAGTTTCTATAACTTCATAGCCTCTTTTTCTAAAATAAGGACATAAATCTTGTCCCAACATCCCTTTTGCACCAGTTACAAGCATTTTCATTATACAAGGCTCGCTTTCTTATTTTCTATTTTTTTCATCCATTCTTGATTAGATAGATACCAATCAATTGTCATTTTAATTCCTTCTTCAAAAGTAACAGAAGGCTCCCAATTAAGTTCAGAAGTTATTTTATCATTAGAAATTGCATATCTTCTATCATGACCCAATCTATCGGCTACATATTCAATAGATGTTTCATCTTTTCCCATGGCATCCAAAATAAGATGGGTTATTTCAAGATTTGTTTTTTCATTGTGTCCGCCTATATTATAGACTTCACCCACTTTTCCTTTATGCAAAACTCTATCTATTGCTTCACAATGATCATAAACATAAAGCCAATCACGAACATTTAATCCATCGCCATAAACAGGAACTTTTTCACCTTTCAATAATTTTGAAATAAAGAAAGGAATAAGTTTTTCAGGATACTGGTAAGGTCCATAATTATTTGAGCAACGCGTATTTAGGGTTGGCAATTTATATGTTTCAAAATAAGCTCTAACCAATAAATCAGCGCTTGCTTTTGAGGCTGAATACGGGCTATTTGGAGCTAGAGGTGTTGTTTCATAAAAATAGCCGGTTTTACCCAATGAACCATAAACTTCATCGGTTGAAACCTGCAAATATCTTTCAATTTTAAATTCTTTTGCAGCTTGCAATAAATTTAGCGTACCTTCAACATTAGTTTTAACAAAAACTTCAGGATGCAAAATTGAATTATCAACATGTGATTCTGCTGCAAAATTAACTACACAATCAACACCAGACACTAATTCTTTTACAAGATTTCTATCACAAATATCCCCATGGACAAATTTATAGTTAGTGTTATCCTTAACATCATCAAGATTTTCAATGTTTCCGGCGTATGTTAAACTATCTAAATTAATTATTTTATAGTCTGGATGTTTTTTTAACATATGCCTTACAAAACAAGAACCGATAAATCCCGCGCCACCTGTCACTAATATATTAGTCATTCATTAACTCCTTTTTATTAATTTGTGATAACTTTGGCTGATTTTCGTCTTTTTTTGATAAAATAGGCTCAAAATCAATACCCCAGTCAATGTTTATATCTTCATCAGACCACAAAACACCTCTATCGGCACCGGGGTTATATTCGCCTGTTGCCTTATATAATAATTCAGCGCTATCAGACAAAACAACAAACCCATGGGCAAAACCTTCCGGAATAAAAAGCATATGTTTATTATCTTCAGACAATTCAACCTTTACATACTTTCCAAAAGTCTTAGAATTAGGACGAATATCAACAGCTACGTCATAAATTCTGCCTTTTGAACATCTAACTAATTTTGCCTGAGCATAGGGAGGAATTTGATAATGCAAACCTCTTAATACATTTTTAGATGAGCAAGAATGATTATCTTGATTAAATTCAACCTCTATCCCATTTTTATAAAAGTCAGATTTCTTATAACTTTCCATAAAGAAACCACGATTATCACCAAAAACTTGCGGTTTTACAAGTATTACATCTTCTAAATCAGTTTTTTCAAAAACAAAAGGCATTTTTTCCTCCAAGATAAGTCTAAAATCTACATTACACCTTGCTAAACAATCTTTTTCTAATATCTCTAAAAGTATATCTTTTTAGTTTTTTAGGAATTTTTTCCATATATTCCCTATAATCATCAGGAACTTTTTTAAATCTCCATGGTTTACCAGGGGCACCTGCATAATGAAGCATTATTGTATTTTTCTTTTCATTTAATAAATTTTCATCAGAATAAACATTTTTTAAAAAAGCATATTCCCAAGACTTATCAAGAGAATCATTATAATAAATACTTTGAAAAACGCCATATCTATATGGCAGAGCTTTAATATTTTTTGAAGCAATATTAATTGTATCAAGGTCAAAAAACTTCAATCTTTTATTAAATTTTTCAATAACTTCATATACTCTTTTTGTGAAATTATCCTGCCTTAATTTTTTGCAATTAAAAATAATAAAACTTGAAATATATACTAAATCTTTTTTATTTTCAGGAAAATATTTATGGCATATCATATTTTCATTATTCTTTTCCATAGCAACCATAGCACAATCATACTCAGAAATATCTTCACTATAAACCTGTGCTAAATCACCCTTAAATAAAACATCACAATCTGCATATATCACCTTATCATATTGAGGTAATAAATCAGGAATTAAAAGCCTATAATAAACAATCTCTGTCCAAGAACCATTTTTATTAATTGGTGCATCTTTAAATTTTTCTTTTGAAACATACTCAAAAGTAATTTTGTGATTTGTATTTTCAAACATTTTTTGAAATTCATTTACTGTTTTTTCATCTATATCAGGATGATAAACATAAATATCATAAGAAGTGTCAACTTTGGCACAATCAATCAAACTTTTTATAGCAACGCTTGCTCCTAAAATAATTCTTTTATCGAACGTAAAAACAACAGGAATTATATTCATTAACTCTCCTTTAAATACTTTTATTCTAGCACAAAACAAAATTTTATAATTAATTTATAAATTTTTTTAAAAAATTAGGCAATTTTTTAATGCAAAATGTTTTTATTAATAAAAGAGTTATTGAGAGTTTTGGGAGACAGTAAAAATGACAAACACAAGTATTTTAAATCCGGAAATTGTACGTTCTTATAAAAAAACAAGTGATGCATTCACAGTTTTTAGAGGCATAAACGAAGCAAAAAGCTCATATAATGATAATACAGATACTTCAATAATTGACCTTGCAGGACAAAAAGCTTCAGGTGACAAAAATACTTCAGCAATTACTGTTGCTCTACAAGATTTTAGTGAAAGCTTTAAATCATTCCATGGTGAAGACCATTCAAATATTAGTGCAAAAGATGCCAAAGCAGGTTTATTTGGAAATAAAGAAAACATATTTGCAACTGAAGAAGGTCAAAATATTTTAGAAGACGGAAACGTTTTTCAAAGCGACCTTTTTGAACAAGAAAGAGCAAAAAATGGCGGTATTCAATATGCGCAAGATAATGCAAATTTAATTGAAAGCGCATTAGCATTTGCTCAAGCAGATATTGAAGCTATTGAAAAGTCAGCAGACAAAGCAGGAAGAACAAGAGCTGATGGAGATTTAAGCTATAAAGATATTCTAACCTACACCAGTCTTACAGGTGACAGCGAATACAATGATGTTACCCAAAGTCTTGATTTAGACGGAAATGGAAAAGAAATATCAGCTGAAGAATATGCAAGTTATTTACTTGCAACTGACAGCATCAAACAAGCCGATGGCAGTTCTCTTGAAGTAACTTTCGGTCAACCGGATGGCATAATAACATCAGATGAAGCATATTTAGTTGAAAAATGTGATGATGAAGATCTAAAAGCAATTGCACAGCAATATTACAATAGATATTTTGCATAATAAATTATCGATAAATAAGTGAAAAGCCGCTTAATAGCGGCTTTTATAGGTTATAGGGTACAAACTAAACTTTAATACATAAAACTTGAAACACCCCACATAAGAAGTATCAAAATCACCGTATAAACAATAGTAAAAAGAACTTCTTGAACTTGGTGTTCATCATAATATGATTTTGTTTTTTCATTTTTTATTTCGCAATTTTCAGTCATATATAAATATCCTTATCTTAAAAATCTTAGATAAATATAACCCGTACTGATTAAAAGAGAAATTAATACAACAATAACGCCATATTTCATAAATTTCATAAATGCAATAGGATGACCTTCTTTAGCAGCATTTTCTGAAACAATAACATTAGCTGCAGCCCCTATTATTGTCATATTGCCACCAAGACAAGCACCTAGTGACAAACACCACCATAATGGATAAGCATAATCTGCACCCATTACATTTTCAATTTGTGCTATCATTGGAGTCATTGTTGCTGTATATGGAATATTATCGATAACTCCCGAAATAATTCCTGAAGCCCAAAGGATAATCAAAGAGGTTAATTCTCTAGAGCCTTGAGTTACATTTAATATCCACTCAGCCATAAGCTTAATGCCGCCTGAGGCTTCAAGTCCACCAATTATGATAAATAAACCCATAAAGAAAAATATGGTGTTCCATTCAACATCTCTTAAAATAGAATCGGGTTTTTCAAAAATCAAAAGCACACTTGCGCCTAACATTGCAACTATTGAAGTATCAATATGGATAATATCGCGCAACATAAAACCAATTATAACCAAAAACAATATAGTTAAAGACCTTATCATTAAAGGATAATCAGATATTGAATCAGATGTATCCATCTTAGATACTTCTAACATTTTTTCAGGATCAGCTTTCAAAAGTTTTCTAAACGAGAAAGCCAAAAAGGCTATTACTGCAATTAAAATTACAACAATCACACCTGTAAGTTCTTGGATAAAATCCATAAAGCCAAAATTTGCAGCACTTCCTATAATAATATTAGGAGGATCACCAATCAAAGTTGCAGTTCCTCCTATATTTGAAGAAACTATTTCACACAATAAATATGGAATTGGGTTTATGTCTAATTTTTTTGCTATAGAAAATGTTATAGGCATAATTAAAATAACTGTTGTAACATTATCTAAAAACGCACTGACAAAAGCCGTAAAAAGACCTAAAGCTACTAAAATCTTAACAGGATGGCCTTTTGTCAATTTTAATAATTTTCCTGCCAAATAATTAAATACACCGCTTCTTGTGGTTATTGAAACAATAATCATCATTGAAACAAGCAAAAATATTACATTAAAATCAACAAAATTGATAAAATAATGAGGATTTATTGCTGTTCCTTCCATTTTTACCTGACTTAATAAACCAAGTATAATTGTTATTGATGCCCCAAGAAGAGCTATAGTTACTTTTGAAATTTTTTCTGTTGCAATAAAAATATATGCAACAAGCAAAATCACAGCAGAAACCATAACTGCGTTAGCGCTAACAAAATTATGCAAAAATTCCATATTACTTTGCTCCTTCTATATTAGCTTGTGCGCTAATCGCTGCAGCAATTGCTATTGCAATTTCAGTGTCATCTGATTTTTGTTGTTTTTTCTTAGCTGTTTTTTCTTCTTTTACTTCCTCAGGAAAGATTTTATTCAAATAAATAATCAGTCTTGATGTTAATTTCATTGCATATATCATTACAGCTAAAAAGGCCATAACTACAAACATACCAATGAAAGTAATAACAAGCCCGGTTTGTAAACTTGCAAGTTGTTCCATTTTTACTATTCTCCTTAATTAAATTGTAATTACCAAAACTTTATCTTTTTTGATAATTAAGGAGCATTTGGTTGAATTTGGAATAAAAGATAAGAAAAGGATACTTGAGCGCTTTCACTCAAATATTTATCGGAATATAGATGAGAAATAATATTATTGTTTATATCTTTAGATAATACAAAGGGGTTATTTGATGATGAAGAAGAATTTTCATCATTTCTAAAATTAAAAATAGATCCGCTATTTTTATTTTGCTGTATTACAACAGTTTCTCTACTTACAGTTCTTGCAATATTTTCACTTGCTTCAACTGCAGCAATTGTGCCGCCAAAATTAGCCGGCACAAAATTCCCTGCAACAACTTGCGCATTTGCAATATTTGTTGCAAAAAATAAAAAAAGTATTAAAACAAGTTTGAAAATATATTTCATACCATTAATATATTATAAATTTTTAAATTGTAAATGCCTGTTTTTAAATTCTGATAACTAGTGCTTTTGAATCTTTCTTTGCAGTAAGAAAATGTCTTTCTTGTGCATGGAAGGCAAAAAATTCACCTTTTGAAATATCAAATTTTTTAGTTTCTTCAAGTTTAATGTTAAATTCTATTTCACCCTCTAAAACATATATAAAAGCGTCAACTTCAGATATATGTTCATTTAAAACTTGCTCTTTTTCCATAGCTAAAAGCATTGCTTTAAAATCACCATTTTCTAATAATTTTTCAACAGAAACGCAATCTTTTTTGTAATTTATAATCTTTTTTAATTCTAAAACCTTATGAAAATCCATCTTTCCTCCTTTTTTTTATTTTTTAAAATATTTAAATAAAAAATAAATCCCCCACAAGATTAAAATAAACTTTTGACTAAAAAAACATTATTAAATAAGATAAGATATATGAAAAACATAAAAATTCTTGATTGCACACTAAGAGATGGCGGCTACATTAACGAATGGAGTTTTGAAACCCATCAAGTTGAAACAGTATTAAATCTCCTTTTAGGCTCAAATATCGATTTTATTGAATTAGGATTTTTAACAAAAGAAAAAAAAGATAATCAAACTGCTCTTTTTGACAATTTTTATGACATAAATAAAATTGCATCAAATTTTCCAAAAGAAAAACTGTGTTTAATGGTTGAATATTCAAAATTTCCATCTGACGAAATAATAAAAAATTCTCCAATTAAAAATATAAGAGTAATTTTCAAAAAAGAAAACAAAAAAGAAGCACTTTTATATTGCAAAAAATTAACCCAAAACAACTTTAAAGTATTTATTAACCCAACCTATATAAATAAATATTCAACCGATGAATTATGCGAACTAATTAAAGACATAAATGACATAAACCCTTACGCAATGACCATAGTTGACACTTTAGGAATGCTTAATAAAAATTCAATTAAAAAATTATATTTATTGATAGACTATCATTTAAATAAGAATATAAATCTGGGTTTCCATGCTCATGACAATTTAGGCTTAGCCTTTTTAAACGCACAAACCTTGATTGATTTAACAAAAGAAAGAAGTTTAATTATAGACACAAGCATTTTTGGAATGGGAAGGGGAGCAGGAAATATCCAAAGCGAGTTACTAGCCAAATATCTAAATGATAATTTTAACTCAAACTACAATATTTTATCTATCCTAAAAGCTATAAGAGAAGAAATTGAACCTATTTATAACAAAACACCTTGGGGAGCAACAATGCCATTTTACTTGGCTGCTATATACGAATGTCATCCTGATTATGCAAAATTTTTAGCACAAAAAAATCTATCTCCGGATAAAATAAATTCGATTTTAAAAAATATTCCTAAAAGCAAAAGAACATCTTTTAATCTTAATTGCATTCATCTATAACCTGACCAAAAATGAGCCTTAAACCGCCAAATCTTTTTCTTAGAGTTTTTCTAACTCCACAAGTTATAGCATTAACATTGCTTGTTATTCCATTAATTTCATCCACTGTTTCACCTGTTTTTGGAATAATATCATTAACGCCATCAGATACATTATTCAAGCTTAAAGTTAAATCATTAATGTTTTTTGTTGATGCTTCAATATTTGATACAGCATTTTCTAAAGATTGCTCATCTATTGAATCATTTACCTTTTTTGTCATATCACTAACATTTTTTGTTGTATTTTCTATATTTGGCGAAACACTGCTTAAAGTAGAATTTATAATTTCAAACATTTGTTCAACTTCTTCAACTGTTTTAGCCAATTCCTGAGAACTTTTAAATAAATTTTCTTTAATAGTTTCTAAATCTTCTATTTTTTGACTCGCCATATATGTTTCAATATCTACTGTCGCCTTACCTTCTAAAACTGCACCGTTTGCTATCATTAATTTAGAAGGATTTTTAGGATAAATTAATTCAAGAAAATCACAATATTTATCTTTATTTTTTTCTTTTTTCAACAAAACTTCTGAATTACTTGGAATCATAAGATTTTTTGGATACAAAACAATATTTATCAAGGTATGATTAAAATCTTTTGAATGTATATGTTCTCTTGCCTTTCCAATCTTTATTCCCTTATAATAAACCGGTAATTTTTGATGAATTGGGCGCAATTCGGCAAACTTGGCACTAATATAGGTATAGGTTGTGAGTTTATAAATATAAAATCCACAACAAACTAAAATCAATAAAACTGTTATAATTAAATATTTTTTCATAATCCAAATGATATTTTAAATTTTAAAAATAAAAAATTAGCAACCTAGGCTATAATTTTAGCTATAATTAAAAAGTAGTTAATATAATTTTAAAATTGATAAACAGAAACAAAAAAGGAATAATATATGGAACTATTGCTGCCATTAGCTATGGCACAAATCCATTATTTGCTCTTTATTTATATTTAGGTAATATTGGAGTTAATTCAGTTTTATTTTACAGATACACAATAGCTGTTTTAATATATGCCTTTTGGATAAAATTAATAAATAAAAAATCACTGAAAATACCAAAAAAATCTATTTTGCCTTTATTTATATTAGGGTTTTTGTTTTCAGGATCATCTTTAGCACTTTTTATGTCATTTAAATATATTGACGCAGGAATTGCATGTACGATATTATTCATCTACCCTGTTATAGTCGCTTTTATAATGCATTTATTTTTTAAAGAAAAAATAAATAAAACAACAATTTTATCTTTAATTTTAACAACAATTGGAATATCTCTTTTATATAAAGGTCCCAACAACACCTCAATAAGCCCTAAAGGAATATTAATCGTATTATTATCAGCATTATTATACGCACTTTATATTGTTGGAGTAAAAAATATAAAATCAATAAAACATATAAAATCAGATATTTTAAGTTTTTATATAATGCTTTTTGGTCTTTTGTTATACATTTTCAATCTAAAATTTTGCACAGAATTACAAATAATAAACACTCCTTTTTTATGGCTTTGCGCCATAGGATTAGCAATTATCCCAACCATAATCTCAATTGAAACTATAACTTTATCTATAAAGCTAATCGGCGCAACAAAAACGGCTCTTTTAGGGTCGCTTGAACCAATAACTGCTTTATTTTTTGGAGTTGTGTTATTTAATCAAAACTTGAGTTTAAAAATTATTTTTGGAGTAATTTTAGTCCTTTTTGGTGTATCATTGTCAATTTTAAGGAAAAAAATTAAATCTTATTTCAATAATTTTGATAATAAAGACTAATTTATGGGTACTATATCCATGGGCAAATAAAATAAGGATATTTTATGCTTTCAAACATCTCCTCCAACAACATGCCGGAGGTTGATTCAATTTCTCTCAATCAAGCGAACAAATCAGGGAATGTTGTTCTATTGAGAAAAAATGATACCGGCTACATAAAGTCAATGGACTACGATAACGATGGTGCTATCACATTAGATGAATTCAATCAATATTGCGAGGAAAATTCTATCGATGGAGATGGCAGATTAAAATTGCTTACAACAATTCTGCTGTCTAAAACCGCAGCAGAAATAAAAGAAGACATCAAAAAAAATAACCCCCAAGAATTTAGTGAAGAAGAAAATAAAGAAAATTTATCAATCCATGATGAAAATAATGAAAACAAGGAAGTAAGCTTTCAAGAATATCTGGATTACTACGAAGAAAAATACAATCAAACAAACAACGCAACACAAGAAGAAAAAACAGAAAATACAAAAGATGTTAAATTAAAAAAAGCCATCAGCGCATACAATCAAAAAGAAGAACAAAAACCTGATTTAAAAATAGATGGCAAAATTTAATTTTCTTCTAACAAAATAATTTATTTTAGCGTTTTAAATAAATACAACAAAAAGTAAACGCTAAAATGAAAATTAATATTGCTTCAAAATATAACATAGTTTTAAACAACCAAATTACACATTTTAAGCCAAATGTTGTTAATCAAGGTATTCCTTATGATTTATCTAAAAGTAACAACATTCTTTTTGGCGCTGAATTAATTTATTTTAATCCGCAAACTATTTCAAAAAAAGAAATAAGTGTACAAGAAGCAAAACAAATTTTTGAATCAATAGGTATAGAAACAAAACTGGATAAAGATAATAAATTAATCTTAAAAGAATATAGGCAACCCAACAGAACTACAACCTTCAATAAAATGGGTATAGATGAAAACGAGCTGTTTAAAAATGTTAAATCCATTGAAGGAGATGCGGATTTTAAAAATTCTGATTTAATAACTCTTGAAAACCTTGAAACAATCAATGGTAGCGCAGATTTCAGCTATTCAAAAATAATTAATTTAGGAAAATTAAATTCAATTGGAAAAAATGCTAATTTTAAAAATTCCAAAATTTCATCTTTAAATAATTTAGCTACAATTGGCGCTAATGCTGATTTTGAAAACTCAAAAATCATAGATTTAGGTAAACTTAGAATAATCAAAGGTGATGCCAATTTTAAACACACCAAAATGCCTTCAACAAAAGAACTCGAGCACATCGGAGGCAGTGTTGATTTTAATGACTCAAGAATTTTTAATCTTGAAAATCTAAAAAGCATAGGAAAAGATGCACGTTTTACAAACTCCAACATAACACGTCTTAATAAACTTGAAAGCATTGGCGGAAATGCTTGGTTTTGCAATTCAAGAGTTGCAAATTTGGATAAACTCCAAATTATACACGGAAATGCGCACTTTGAAAACTCAAAAGTAATAAATCTCGGAGAATTAAAAGAAATTATGGGAGATGCTATTTTCCTAAACTCCCATATGACAAGTCTTGGCAAATTAAACCTTATAACAGGTGCAGCATTCTTTACAAATTCGGAAATAAAAGATTTAGGAAATCTTTATTTTATTGGAAAAAGTGCATGGTTTGGCGGCTCCAAAATAACCTCTCTTGGAAATTTGAAAGCAATTGGCGGCAGCGCTATGCTTAAAAATTCAAAAGTAACAAACCTTTCAAAACTTGAAACAATTGGAGAAAGCGCATATTTTGAATATACAAAACTAAAAACTCTTGGAAAACTAAAAAGCATAGGTCTTGATGCACACTTTGAAAATTCAGCACTAACAACCTTATCAGAACTTGAAAGCATAGGTGGTGACGCTTACTTTGAAAATTCACACCTAAAAAATATTGGAAAACTGGGTCAAATAAACGGTGCTATAAAATTCGACAACCTATTTATACCAATGAATACTTCAAATTTCATGAAAATTGTACAGCTTGTTAATTTAATTGCAGCAAACAATTAATCTAAATTCTACCGTAACTATCCTCATATCTTGTTATATCATCTTCTGATATATAATCACCTTTCTGAACTTCAATTATCTTTAATTCTTCATTTGTATGATTTTGCAAAGAATGAATTGCCTTTATTGGAATATCAATACTATCACCGCTGTTTAAAATATATTCTTTTCCATCCAACAAAACAAATGCGCTTCCTTCCAATACAACCCAGTGTTCAGACCTATGATTATGAGATTGAACAGATAGTTTATGATGAGGCATAACACAAATTGTTTTTGTCAAATATCCATTTCCCCTGTTCATGCAAGTATAATAACCCCAAGGACGAAATACGGTTTTATGTAATTTTGTTGTGTCGCTTTCTTTTTCTTTTAATTTCTCATAAAGATTTTTAACATTTTGAGATTTATCAAGCTTACATGCCATAATAGCATCTTCTGTTTCAACTAAAATAACATTTTCAAGCCCTGAAACCGCTACTATTTCTTTTTGAGAATAAATAAAAGAATTTTTTACATCATCAACTACAACTTTTCCACTTAACACATTGCCATTTTCATCTTTTTCTTTCACATTATACAATGCCTGCCATGAACCCAGATCATTCCAATCTGATTGAAGCTCAACAAGAGCAATTTTGTCTGATTTTTCCATTATGGCATAATCGATTGAAATTGATGGCATATTTTCATAAATAGAATATTCAATAGTATTTTTCTTTGAAAAATCGAGATTTTTTGTATTTAAATAAATATCAGATGCATATTTTTCAAATTCCATCATAAAAGTTGAAATCTTACCCATGAATATACCGCCATTCCAATAATATTTATTGGTTTTTAAATATTCTTTTGCAGTATTCAAATCAGGCTTTTCAACGAATTTTTCGACTTTATAACCATTTAATAGTTTATCTGTGGTTTTTATATAACCATAACCTGTTTCAGGATAAGTTGGCTTAATCCCAAATGTAACTATATACCCATCTTGCGCCAATTCTTCTGCTTGTTTTACTGTATCGCTAAATTTTTGGGTATTTATTATTAAATGATCAGATGGAACAATTAAAACAATATCATCTTTATCGTATTTTTGAGAAAAATACTCCAGAACAGAAGCTATTGCAGGAGCCGTATTTTTCCCTAAAGGTTCAGCCAAAACAACATTGTTTTTATCTATTGAATTTAATTGAAGCTTTATATCAGAATAATGTTTAATATTTGTTATTGTAACTATTTCAGACGCAACACAAAAAGACTCCAGTCTTTTAAATGTTTTTTGTAATAAACTCTCTTTTTCATCAAAAGATAATAATTGTTTTGGGTATTCCTCTCTTGATAATGGCCACAAACGGCTGCCACTTCCTCCTGCTAAAATTATTGATTTCATCTTACCCTTCTTTTAGTTGTTTTAAAATTTTAATTACTTTAGGATTTTCCACTTTATAACAAATCTGATTGCCATTTCTATTACAGCTCAAAACTCTTGCGTTTTTCAAAACAGTCAAATGTTGAGAAACGGTAGGTTGAGGAATTTTTAAACATTCACTCATTTTTGTAACATTACATTCTTTTTTTTGCATTAAATTATATGCAATAATAAGCCTCGTAGGATGTGCCAACGCCTTAAAAATAGCGCAATATTCATCTATATTAATGTTTTCGCTTTTCATACTATCAGAATATTACAATATATGAATATTGTCAATTTTACTAAAATCTTATATTTTTGTAAATTTTTTTTAACATTTTAATTAAAAAGCTAAAGTTCAAAAAAAAAAAAACGATTAACAAAAATAAAGGATAAATACAAAAAAGGCAGTAATAAGGAAGAAAATATCCAAAAAAAACAAAACAAAATAAAAAAAAACAAAAACAAATTGGAAAG
>CALURR010000011.1 GCA_944323195.1 Candidatus Gastranaerophilales bacterium | reverse complement strand
TTTTGCTCCTGTGGGTATCTCGGCTCTGTTCGGCTAAAGTCGCCTCACAGCCTCGATTATCCTACGCACCCCAAGGGTGTTTCCAATCCCTAAAGCTCACAAGTTCGCTAAGGGATTGTGGGCATCGCCTATCGATAGTTACAGCCTAAAAATGCCAATGCTCCACGCATTGTCATTTTTTTAACGGCTTCACTCCGGCTCACGCTTTTAAGTTCACCCTGTGAACTAAAGTTCGCTCGTTAATGTGGTACGGTATCCGTTCTGTCCGCCGGACCTCAACGGTCCGCCGTCACGAGTGTTCCTGTGGAAATTAAAAATTTCCACGTCAATTGGGTAAGGTTTCTCAAACGCCAAAGCTCAACGCTTCGGCGTTCTCGGCACACACCTTATGCCTTTTTTGTTTTCGCCAAGTCCAGTCGGACTAAGCTCAAACTTCAAAAGGTTCTTCATACACCAACGCCCCAAACTTCGCTCACTAAGTTCACCCAGTGAACTAAAGTTCGCTCGTTTAGGGATATTAACAAATGTAAATTTTTTAAAATATACGCAATTTTTAATTAAAAAAATACTTTTTAAATATATAGAAATTAGTATAGGTATAGTTTATTATGGCAATCGAAGGTTTACAATTTTTACAAGCAACATCTCCAAACTATAACAAATACAATGTGCAACGCAGTAATCAACAAAATTATTATCAAATGCCTTCTACTACTGCACAAGTAAATCCAAGCTATAAACCAAGTGTTGAAGATTTTGAAAGAGCACAACAATATATCGATGGAAATTTATTTGCTTCAAAAGTTGGTCAAGCTCAAGCTCCAAAATCATCACAAAATGTTAACGGTGCAGCTTTTGATGGTTTTAGTGTTCCTCAAAATAATGGCACAGGTGAACTTATAGCAGATGTTTCAAATAGAGCTGATTCAATTGATGGTTGTGCTTGGGAACCATATTTTGCATAGTTTAAAGATTTATATAAAAAATGAGCCTCAATTTAATTAGGGCTCATTTTTTCGTGTTTATAAATGTTATTTAGCTAAATATTTTAAAACTTTTATCAATATTATCATCGATAACTTTTGAAATACTATCAATTTCAGTTTGAATTGCGCTTCTTTCTGTTTCGAGTTGATTTAGTTGCATTTCAAGTTTTTTATCAATATTTTGGATTTTGGTTTGTATTTGTTCATACTCCGCCTCTGCTTGTGCGTCATCTGCTGTGTTTAATACTTCAGAAATTGCAGCACCGCCAATTGTTTCCCAACTTTGTGTGTTAAATACATCTTCGCCTGTTTCGGCGCTTTCTTCAAGCGTTGCGAAATAATATGTGCCGTTTTTTATAGCTTCTTGAAATACTTCAACATTATCCAAATCCGGTGCTATCATAAAATCGTCAGCAGTGAATTTTCCATTTGATTGGCTTATCATTGTTTCCATATCTTCTTCATTTCCAACTACCATTTTATTCCCTGTGGAAGATACAAGATATAATTTTTGTTGGGCGCTTGACAATCCATCCATTTGTTGGTTCATGTAGTTTTTGTAATTGTTATATGTAACATCAACATTTTGAATTTCTGAACCATTATTAAAAGCAAAGGTTAAAATTCTGTTTGAAGTGGCGTCATTATATTTTGTTGAGGCTGCTTCTAATTTATCAGACCATTGAAGACGCTCAAAATTAATTTGTTGAGCTTGATATTCAATATTGCTTCTTCTTGCTGTTAATTGCAGAAACCTTGCCTGACTTGCAGAAAGCCCCATATTATTCTCCTTAGCTTTATTGTCCTTATATTTATTTATTCGGCAAAATCAGCTTTAAACTTTAATTTTAATGGGATTTTTCATTATTTTTTGTAATATTTCTTCATAATAAAACTTATACTGATAGCTAATGACACCTTAGCTGATGTCGCTTATAAAAAAATAAAATATTCTTTTAATATGAAAAAATATTTAACAGTTTTTACAATTGCATTATGTCTTTTTGGAGCTTGCTTTGAAGCACAAGCTGCAATAAATACTTATCCTTCTTATTATAATTATAATAATACATATCGTCCTGTTTATAACCCTTACAGCACATATAATTATAATAATAATTATAATTCGTATCTTTGGCAGAGGAGAAATCAGGCAAATTATAATAGGATTTTAAGAAGATCAAACGCTCTAAACAGGCTCAGATACAATCTTCGAAATAAGTTATACAACAATTATTTAAGCCAGTTGGCTAAAAATCAAAATGCTTATTTGAATACTTATCCTTACAATACCGCTGTTAATGCCAACGGAACAATGACAGGTTATTCGGTTCCTGTTAATGAAGATGTATTTAAGAAATTAGGGCTTGATAATCCTAAAAAAATCGCTCCAAATACATCTAATACCGATTTATATTCTTCACCATCTAAAGGCGCATATACAAATAATTTGGGTGAATATTGGTATAAATCAAGAAACACAGGCGCTAAAACAGGTGTGACTATAATTTATGATTAAAAAAAGGCTCTTGCCTCTCCACAAGAGCCCAGTAGCAAATACGGCATTTATACTTTTTTAGACGTAAAAAATCTAAAAAAGTTTCAGTATTTTTTATTTAAAAAATTAAAAGTTGATTAATTGAACATCATCTTTAATGTCAAAAAACATTTTTGCGCTTTTTTTAAATTCTTCAGGGTTTATCGTAGAGTAGAATTTGATTTCTCCGCTACCTTTGAAATTAATTTCATTTTTAATTTTTTTAGCTAACGAAATGGCAGGGTTAAAATATTCAATATCTAAAATTTTTCTAAAAATATCAACTAAATAAGGATAATGTGTGCAACCTAAGATAATTCTTTTTGCGTTGTTATTTTTAACTATATCTAATTTTGATTTTATTAATTCAATTGATTTATCTTCTTTGTATAGTCTATTTTCAACTATTTCAACGAAACCGGTGCAATCAATTGATATTACTTTTATTTTAGGATTAATTTTGTGAATTTCTTGTTCGTATTTTTTAGAGTTGACGGTAGCTCTTGTGGCTAAAAGAGCGATTGTGTCGTCGTTTTTTAAGCCTTCAATGGCATTTGAAGCAACACTTTGAATTAAAGGAAAAATTTTTAATTTGTTTTCAAATTCGATTTTTAATTTATCATAAGCAACAGCAGAAGTTGTATTACAAGCAATGACAACATTTTTAACATTGTTTTTAAGAAAATAATTTAAAATATCTTTTGTGTATGAATAAATTTCTGAAGGTGTTTTTGTTCCGTAGGGTATATTTTTTGTATCTCCAACATAAATATAATTTTTATCAGGCATTATTTTATATAATTCTGATAATATGCTCAAACCCCCGACTCCGCTATCTAGGACACCAATATATTCATTTATCATTTTACTTTTAAATACTCCAATATACCATCTGCAATTGAATCTGCAATTTGTTCTTGTCTTTCTTTAGTGAAAAGTTTTTCTCTTTCTTTAGTATTTGAAATAAAGCCCATTTCAATTAAAATACTGGGAGCTTCTGTATGATTTATAACATAAAAACGAGATTTTATCACGCCTCTGTCTTTTGTATCCCATTTTTTCAAGTTTTTACTGCTTGCAAATTTAGAGTGGATTAATTGAGCCAAAGAATAGCTATCATCTTTGTAATAGTGTGTTTCAACGCCATAGGAATCCTCTTGAACAGTTGAATTAGTATGAATGCTGACATAAATATCTGGGTTAATTTCGTTAGAATAATTTGTTCTATCTTCAAGACTTACAGTTGTGTCTTTTGACCTTGTCATATAAACGTAGATGTTTTTCTTGGTTAGTTTTTCAGCTACTAATTTTGCAACTTCGAGATTGAGCGTTTTTTCGTATAATCCGCCACCTATAGCACCACTGTCTGAGCCGCCATGACCGGGGTCTAGAACAACTTTTTTCATTGAGCTTATGGTTGGGCTTGTTTTCTTTGGTTTTTGGGTATACATTATTTTCGAATTATCTTCTTTTGGAACATAAGTTACATTAATGTTTGAGCCATTAGAATTGTTTGATGAAACCAAAACTTCATTTTCTTGTTTGGTCGGGGTTATAGGTTTGTCTTTAAAGCACAACTGGATTGATTTTGCGTTTGATTCAATATTTGCATAAGCAAAATTTAAATTTTTCATTGGGATTATAAAGCGGGTTTTATCTGTTGATATTTTGAGTGCTTGAACTTTTATATCGCTAGTTTTGAGCATTTGTTTAAATAAAAGTTCGTTGTAATCACCAAGGTTATTAATATCAATATAAAAATTGTCGTTCAATTCAAATACGTCATAAGTGACAGATTTATTAAAAGCAATGTCGAAAATTGAATATCCGCTTGAAGTTTTTTCCATTTTGTAAGAATTAACTATTGCAGCATCAGAGGAAAATATTGTGTTGATTATATAGCTTCTGTGTGAGATAAAAAGACTTTGTCCGTCAGGAGAAACAACAAAGCGATAATCTCTTAAATTATCTCCGTTTAGTGTTAATTTAATTTTTTTATCTGTATATGCGTTTATTGTTAAATATGCTTTTTCACCTTTTTGGCTGCTTGGAATATTGTAGGTTTTATTTTGAAGTTTTGAAGCCAGAGTTGAATTATCTAAAATCAAAGTTGCTTGCCTGTTGTCCGAGCTATAAGTTGCTTTTTGGAAAGATATTGAACCCAAGCCTCTTAAAATTAATCCGTCTGAATTTTGGCTGACTTTGCTCAGATAATATTTTGTCTGCATTCTTGGGATTATATCAAGAGTATTGTTGTTATTGTTATAGGTTATCGTGGCGCCTGTGTTTTGTGCTTTAATTGATTTATCCATATCGCCTGATGGGGTGTAGAATTTATATTTAATTGAATTATCAATAACAGAGGAATTATATTTAACTAAAATATTTTTGCCGTTTGTATAGGTTTTGAATTTTGTTAAATCAGAAGATTTGTTGACAGTGAAAACAATTCTTACAATATCAGGATTAGAGGAAAATTGCGCTACTTGAATATTTTTAATAATGGAGGAATTTTTTAGTTCATATGTTCGAGATGCGCCGTCTAAGATTGCATTGGGAATGTCAATAACATATCTATATGGGCTTGTTATTGTAAAAGTTGTTATATTGGTTATTAAATTAATTGAATTAGTGTTTTGGGTAGTGGATGGAATAGGCACATAGACAGCCTCTTTTGGACGCTGGAAATTGCCTTCGCCGCTTATAAAAATTATTCTATCTGAATTATCTATTATTAAATCTTTAACACGAAAAGAGTTTGCGCAAAATGCAGTTTGCGCAAAAGAAATAATTATAAAAAATATAATTACTGTTAATCTTAATAAAAACAATTGTTTTCCTCTTTTTATAATTTTAGCATTAAACTTTTGTAGAATAACTAAACCAAATTATTGAATTTTGCTGTAAATTAATATAGTATTTATTTATGGATTTGAAAAAAAGTATTGGAGCATATCTTTTTTTATTACCGGCAGGAATTATCCTTTTGGTTTTTTTCTTCATTCCTTTTTTTCAAACGATTTATTTAAGTTTTTTTAGTTATTCAAATGATGTTTATAAACCTGAATTTGTTTTTTTGAATAATTATTTTGAGCTTATAAAATCGCCTTTGTTTTTAAAAACAATATTAAATACATTTTATTTCTTAATATTGTGTGTACCTTTTTTGGTTATATTTCCTTTGTTTTTGGCGATTTTGATTAATCAAAAAATAAAGTGTAAAAATATCTATAAAATTTTAATTTATATCCCTGTAGTTATTTCAATTGTAGTTGTTGCAATTGCTTTTAAGTGGCTTTATGCACCGGAAGGGTTGTTGAATTTTTTTGTTCAGAAAATGGGTTTTGAAGCGGTTGGCTGGCTTTCAGACCCCAAGGTTGCAATGATTTCAGTTGCATTGGTTACAATTTTTAAAGGTGTCGGCTATTACATGATGATTTATTTAAGCGCATTGATGAGTGTACCTAATGAACTTTATGAAGCAGCCGAAGTTGATGGAGCAGTAGGGTTTAAAAAGCATATGCTTGTTACTATTCCTCATATTATGCCGATGATAGCTCTAGTTAGTACAATAAGTTCAATTTCAGCCCTAAAAGTTTTTGTTGAAATATATGTTATGACAAAAGGGGGTCCTTTGAATTCAACAAAAACAATAGTTTATTATATTTATGAAAAAGCATTTGAAAATCTTGATTTAGGAATAGCTTCAGCCGGTGCTGTAATATTGCTTTTCATTGTTATGATTTTTTCAATGATAAATATTTTTGTTTTTGAAAAGGATAAATATACGCTATGAAAAAAATAAATATTAAAAATATTGTTATTCATATAATTTTAATAAGTGTGTGTATTTTATCTTTAGTTCCTTTATTATGGCTATTATCAACTGCCTTAAAGGGTAGAAGCGAAAATATTTTTGCATATCCTCCCATATTTATTCCGAGAGATTTTACTTTGGATAACTTTAGAGAGGTATTAAGACTTGTTCCCATTGTAAAATATGTTATAAATAGCTTTATAGTAGCTATTTCAACTGTTTTTTTAAATGTTATTTTATCGGCATTAGCGGCGTATCCTTTAGCAAGAATGAACTTTAAAGGTAAAAAAATAGCTTTCTTTGCAATTTTAGCAACGATTATGGTTCCTTTTCAAACTATAATGTTGCCTGTTTATATAATTACTCTAAAACTTCATTTATGTGATAATTATTCTGATTTAATGGGTTATTTGGGCTTAATTATGCCTTTTGCAGTTAATGCTTTTGGAATATTTTTATTAAGACAAGCATTTTTAACTATTCCAAAAGAAATAGAAGAAAGCGCTGTTATAGACGGCTGTAATTCTTTTCAAATATTTTATAAATTGCTTTTACCCATGATAAAGCCATCTTTAGCACTATTAGCAATATTTACTTTTATAGGTTCTTGGGGTGAATTTTTGTGGCCGAGCATTATTTTAACAAATGAAAATCTTTATACTCTGCCTGTTGGAATAAATAACCTATCAAGTGCGTTTTCAGCTGATTATAGGCTTGTTGCGGCAGGGTCTATTGTTTCAATTATTCCAATAATTATTTTCTTTTTAGCGCTTCAAAAATATTTTATTTCAGGCACAAACGAAGGCGCTGTAAAGGGTTAGTCTTTATAGCCAAGGGTTTTAATCATTTCTTTATTTTTGAGCCAATTTTTTTGAACTTTAACAAATAATTCTAAGAAAACCTTTTTTTCGAGCATTTTTTCGAGTTCTAATCTTGCTTCAGTGCCTATTTTTTTAAGCATAGCGCCTTTTTTGCCTATTAAAATGCCTTTTTGGCTTTCATTGTTTACAATAATTTTTGCACTGATTTTATCAACATTTTGTTCTTCTTTATAGCTGTCTATGATGACTGCAACGCTATGAGGAACTTCATCTTTTGTGTTTAGGATTATTTTTTCTCTTATTATTTCAGAAGTTATTTCTCTCATATTGACATCAGTTATGGTTTCGTCATCATAAAATTTTTCGCCATAGGGAAGGTATTCTTTTATTTTTTTTATTAAATCATCAATGTTTCTTCCTGTTTTTGCGCTTATTTTGATTGAATCTATGTTTTTTTCAATCATTTTTTTGTATGTGAAAAGATTTAACTCTCTTTTTTCAAGGTCTTTAATTAAATCAACTTTATTTAAAACAAGTAATATCGGAGTTTTTAAATCTTTTAAGTAATTTTCCCAAATCCATTTATCTCCTAAACCGCAAGGCTCTGTTGAATCAACTAAAAATAAAATTAAATCAGCGTCAGAAAGAGCATCTTTTGACTGAGCAGAAAGATATTTGCCCAATTCGTTAATTGGTTTATGGACTCCGGGGGTATCAATTAAAATTATTTGTGAGTTAGAATCAGTATAGATACCTTTTAGATTTTTTCTTGTAGTTTGTTTTAGGGGGGTCGCTATTGCAATTTTTTGACCTAAAATTTTGTTTAAAAGTGTTGATTTGCCGACATTAGGGCGAGCAACGAGAGCTACAACACCTGATTTTAGGGTATTATTTTCATTATTATTGTTAACTTTTTCCATAGTTTTTACCACAATTTGTATATAAGAGCATATTTATATTATAATATTTATTATAAGTGAAATATAAACTAAATTACAGGGGATAGTTAAAAAGTGAACGGAGTTTTTAAAAAGACATTATTTAGTGTGTTATCAATCTGTTTATTGAGTTCTTTTTCATTAGCTGTTGAAAATGAATTTAAAAATGCTCTTGTGAAAGTTGAATTAACAAAAACAGGAGAAAGCTCTTATAGTGTTAATTTGTATACTCAAAAAAAATATTTAGAACCTGTAAAAATAATCAAAAAAAGTGATTTAAATTATTATATTCTTTTGCCTGAAACAAAAAATTCAGCTGTTCAAATTACATCAAATAATAAAGATATAAGAAACGTATCAACAAATCTTTATTCATATGCAGGTGTAGAGTCAACCAATAACGGATATACAAAAATCAATATAAATACAGTAAAACCTATTGATTTCACGATTAATACAAAAACAAATCAGACTACAGCTACATCTCAAAAACAAACAATTGCTTCAAATCCACCTAAAGAAAACACTGAAGTTCAAAAAAAAAATTTGGTTTCTTCAAATTCGCAGAAGGTAAAATTAGCCCCTAAAGCACAAGAAACAAAAAAACAACAGAATCCTGAAAAACAAACAGAAAAAAAGCTGTTAGATAAAAAAACTATACCTCAGCAAAAACAAGCTGTGGCCTCTTCAATAAAAAAGGCAAAAAATGAGGTTTTAAGCCAAGTTAAGTCAAAACAAAATGCTGTTAAGATTGAAAAGCAAGAAAAAACTCCGATTGTTCAAGAACAATCTAAACCAAAAATAGAAGAAATAATTCAGCAAGAAATTGCTCAGCAGCAAGAAGAAAATGATTCTTTGGCTCAATCAAACGAAGAAGTTTTTGAGCAATCTGAAGAAATTGTTGATGATTTAAATGAAGAGCAATTTTCAAAAGAAAATATAAAAACAATTTTATATCAATACAAAATTAAATTACAGAATAAATTAAATCAATACGGGCTTAATTTTAAAGATGTATTGTTAATGTTAAGTGCTGCTATTTTAAGTTTCTTTGTAATGTTATTAATTTTAAATCGAAAACAAAATAGTCCAAAATTAAAAAGCAAAGTTGATTTAATTGATTCTGACAGTTACAAAAAATCTAATGTAAATAAACCAAAAAAAGAAAATAATGGTCAATATTTTATCTTTGACAATAATATCAAACAAACAGGATTATATAATCCTGCTTCAGGCAAAAGAAAAAATTATGAGCTTTCAAGCTATAATCCTGATTTATCTGAATCTTATCATAAGCCAAGTATTGAAAAATATGGACAAAATGAAGAATTACATAAAGATGATTCTAAAAATGAGTATGAGATAATTCAAAAAATTTTAAAAGAAGATAGTATAATTGAATTTACTCCTGATGAATTTCAAGGGCCTAAAGTTTATACTATGATGCCTCAAAAAATATCACAAAAACCGGTTGAGAAGAATAATCAAGTAAATAAAAACGCTAAAAATCCAATTCAAAAAACAGCTCCAATTAAAAAAGAAATACCTGAGCCTGTTGTATTATCAAGTATTGAAATTGCTCCTGAACGTGGTTTTATGTGTGTTTCATATAATGATAATATAAATCTAGTTGGGTATATTTTTGATGATGTTTTTGCTCTATATAATTTTAAGCAGCCTAAACTTGCAAATTATGATATAAAATTTCGCTTAACTGAAAGAGATGATAAAGGTGCAAATTTTATTGTAAAAGTTGAAAATACTAAAATGCTGGTAAAAGTTACTAAAACATCAATGAATTTAGAAGTTGTTATGTAGTATGTCAGAAGAAAAAGAACAAAATATTATTCCAAAAAAGAAAAAGAAAAAACCAAAATACAAATCCCTCAATACTAAAAATTGGGGAATAAATTTTGATAAAAACGAATATCAGGAAATTATTCTTTCCAATTCAAATCATCCTGAAATTATGAAATAATGACACTATTGCTGTTCTGTCATTTGTTGCATAGAATCGTTTGATTTCATTTCTTGAAGTCTTTGTTGACCGTTCATAACAACTTGATATAATCTGTTCAAGTCTTGTTCAAGATTATTAAGAAGTTGTTGAGCATATTGTTGAGATTCTTCTTTCATTCTGATTGAATCATTTTTTGCATTTAATCTTAATTCTTGAGCTTCGTTGAATGCAGCCATTTTGATTTGTTGGCATTCTTCAAACACAGTTTGTCTGAACTTTTCAGCATGTTCTTCCATGGCTTTATTCAAGCTTGATTCATTTAAAAGTTTGTATCTTTCATTTTCTGCATCTTGAATAATGCGTTCTGCTCTTAATTTTGCTTCTTGAAGAATTTCATCTTTCTTTTTAAGGATTATTCTTGCGTCATTGATTTCATCAGATATAGCATTTGGAAATGCATTGACAATTTTATATAATTCTTTTGTATTTACAATCATACGACCGGGAAAAATTGGAATACCATCATCGCACAATGTAGATAAATCATCAATTAAATCGAACATTTTATTTACTGATTCTGCCATTTTGTTTTTAAACCTTTCTCTTTAAATATTCTACCACATTTTTAGGAACAAATTTAGAAATATCTGTTTTATGGTTTGATAATTCTCGAACTATACTTGATGAAATATAGTTATGTTCCGGTCTTGTAGATAAAAATACAGTTTCAATCTCGGGCGCTATTACCTGATTTGTTTGGCACAATTGAACTTCATATTCAAAATCAGTTATTGTTCTTAATCCTCGAATTAAAAAATCCGCGCCAACTTTTTTAGCACACTCAACCGTTAAACCTTTAAAACTTTCTACTGAAACATTCTTTAAATTTTTAACGGCTTCTTTAATAAGCAAGACTCTTTCGTCTGTGCTTAAAAAAGCTTTTTTAACAGGGTGATTTAAAACGGCGATTACGACCTCATCAAAAATTCTGCTTGCACGTTCTAAAACGTCAAGATGACCATTTGTGATTGGGTCAAAACTGCCCGGATATAATGCTATTTTTTTATTATTTGCACTATTTTCTATCATATAACAATTATAGTATCAAAAAATTTTTATACACAATGAACAATTATGAATTTTGAATTTTTGTATAAATTTCTTTACAAATTAGCCCAGTGCGCTTGGTTGAAAACTTTCAATTAGTTCGACCAGTTTATCTTGCCAGCCTGCATCTTTTTTGATAAAGTAATCAGCTCCCATATTTAGACATTTTACTTTATTTTCAGATTTAGATGAAGCCGTAATTACTATGATTTTTGTGTCAAGATTGTTTTTGGTGATTATTTTTTTGGTTTCATTTAGAAGGGTGTAGCCTTCTTGTTCCGTTGAAACAAATAAATCCATTACAATAAAAGAATAATTTGATTTAACAAAAGTATTTAATCCGCTAAATATGTCTTTTGCAACACTTACGTTGTATCCTAAATTTCTTAAAAGAATTTTTAGTTGGTAAGTAACAACGCCAATATCGTCGATTACCAAAATATTATTTGTGCTTGAAACAAAATTAGTTTCCATGTTTTCTAAAGCATTAATATCTTTGTTTTTTAATTTAAAAACAAGCTCCAATAAGCTTTCTTCGCTTATATTTTGCGGAACTTCCACATTAAGAGTTCTAAATAGCTCTTTTAGTAAATCTACACTAATTTCAACTGTTTTTGTCATTATGCACCTCTAGCGCTTAAATATCTTCGTTTTTAACGGTAGTATTTGTGATACGCAAACCGAAATTATCTTCTATGATTACAACCTCTCCTCTTGCTACTTCGCTGCCGTTAGCTAATAGTTTTATTGGATCTGCTGTTTTGTTGTCTAATTCTATAATTGAACCTTTTGTTAAATCAAGAACTTTTTTTAAACTTATATCTGTTTCACCTAAAATTGCAGATAATTCAAGTTCTACGTCTAATAGTAGATTATATGTTTTGGATTTTATTGGTGCGCTTGGGCGTTCAACATTTTCAAGTTTGCTTATGTCGAGTTTTTTTGCTTCTTTATCCAATTTCTACTCCTTAACAGGTTTTTGTCCCATTATTTTTACGCATATTTTGTTTTTATGTACACCCGGGACTACATAAAATTTTTCTTTTTTATTAACGCAAGCTATTAATTCTTTGTCCAGTCGTTGGTCTAATTTTATGACGTCATCGGGCTTTAAATCCAAAACATCGTTAATTTCAATTTGTGCCATACCCAAGATAACTTGCATTTCAAGTTCAACAGATTTTATCTTTTCAAGGGTTTCGTTTTTGCCTATTTCATTTGCGCTAACTGTTGTGTGTTGATATATGTATTGAGGTGTTAATTTTGGCAAGACGGTTTCTAATACGGGGTATGGGAAGCATATGTTCATTAAACCAAAGTTTTTTTGGCCAAGACGAACTTCAAAAGAAATCAAAGTAACAATTTCGCCAGATGTTGTAATAGGAACAGAATGGTATCCGTTTGCAAGGGCAACAAATTCTGATTTAACAGGTAAAATTGTGCCCCAAGCTTCTTCTAGAATTTTTATTATTTTTTCAACAAATTTAATAGTTAAAAGTTCTTCAATTTGAGTTAGTTCTTTGCCGGTGTCATAAACAACACCTGCACCACCAAGCATTCTATCCAGCACTACAGCCAATATTTCAGGGCTCATGCCCATTGAAATCTCACCTGACAAGGGATTTAATTTAAAAATCATGTTTTGGACATGAGACGGCATAGAACAAACATATTCTTCATAGGTTAATTGATCGACTGAAATTACATCAATTTCAACTTCCATTCTTAAATATCCGGTTAAAATTGTTGCAAGATGTCTTACAAAATCCCTATGAATATCTTGCAGGGCTTTCAAGTGTTCTTTTGAAAATTTATCCGGACGTCTGAAATTGTAGAGTTTGCAAGCTCTTTTAAATTCATTAGAGAATGCTTCATCAAGATTTATATCTGATGTTTCATCAATTATATTATCCTCGTCTTTATTAAAATCCTGATTTTCCATCTTAATCTTAAAATATACTTTCCTAATTGAATGATACTATTAGATGAGTTCTTTGTCTATCATATTGCAAGTGGATATATTAATTAAGTGTTAGTTTTTGCTATATAATGTTTGTATGGAAAAATTAGAACTTTTAGCTCCTGCTCAAAATTATGATTGTGCTATAGCTGCCATTAATTGTGGCGCTGATGCTGTTTATATCGGCGCAGTTAGTTTTGGAGCGAGAAAAAATGCCTCAAATTCAATTGCAGATATAAAAAAAATTGTTGATTATGCTCATTTATTTAATGTTAAAGTGTATGTTACCCTTAACACTATTTTAAATGATGACGAGTTAATTGAATGTGAAAAATTGATTAATGAACTTTATGAAATTAAAGTGGATGCTTTAATTATTCAAGATTTTGGTATTTTAAAACTTGCTTTTGAAAATAAACTTCCTCCGATAGTTCTTCATGCAAGCACTCAATGTGATAATAGGAGTCTTGGAAAGGTTGAATTTTTGCAAGATGTGAATTTTAAAAGAGCAATTTTAGCAAGAGAATTGCCCATAGAAGAAATTGAAAAAATTCACAAAAACACAAATATTGAGCTTGAACATTTTGTACATGGTGCATTGTGTGTTTGTTATTCCGGTCAATGTTATATGTCGCAATATATTGGCAAAAGAAGTGCAAATAAAGGAGAATGCGCCCAAGCGTGCAGAAAGAAATATTCTCTTGTTGATAAAAAAGGGAATTATATTTTAAAAAATAAATATTTATTGTCTTTGAAGGATAATAATTTATCCAAACATTTAGATAAATTAATAAAAGCAGGGATTATTAGCTTTAAAATCGAAGGCAGATTAAAAGATGAAAATTATGTAAAAAACATTGTTCTTTATTATCATAATCTTTTAAAAAAATATCCTCGAGTTTCTTTTGGAGAAGTTATGGAAGATTTCACTCCAAACCCTAATAAAACTTTTAATAGAGGGTATTGTGATGATTATTTGTTTAATAGAAAGGATAAGATTTTTAATTTCATAACTCCAAAATCAATGGGTGAATATGTTGGCAGTATCGTGTCGATAAACGATAAAAATTTTACAATCAAAACAAAAGAAGAACTAAATCCGCAAGATGGTCTGTGTTTTGTTGTGCAAGATGAATTGCAGGGCTGTCTTGTAAATAAAATTGAAAAAACAAAAGATGGCGTTAAAATTTTTCCGAATAAAAAAATAAATCTAAAAAAGGGTGATGAAGTTTATAGAAATATAGATACAAAATTCAATAAAACTCTTGAAAATTCTAAAACAAGAAGAAAATTAAAAGTTATTTTTACAATAGAAGAAAATAAATTTGTTTTAAAAGATGAAAATTCAACCAAAGTTGAGTTGAATTATTTTTTTAAAGAATTTGCAAATAACCAAGAAAAAATGAAAGAAAATTATATTAAAGCTTTATCAAAAACTCAAGATAGCCCTTATTTTGTTGAAAAAATAATTTTTAAAACAGATAAATTAGGCTTTTTGCCTGTTTCAATATTGAATGAATTAAGGCGAGAAATTTTAGATAAGTTGAGTCAAAAAATTCTTTCTAACTATAAAACAAAAAAACAAAAGCCTGTTGATATAGCTCAATTTCCAATTGAGGAAGGCGATTATCGTTTAAATGTTCATAATAATTCGGCTTGCGAATTTTATGAGCTTTGTGGTTGTAAGGTATTAGAAAGAAGTTTTGAAAGCATTGAAAATCACAAAAATAAAGAACTCATGAGAACAAAACACTGTCTTAAAAGAGCAACTTTGGGTTGCAAGAGTTCAGAGGAATTGTTTTTGCTGGACGAAAAAAATGTTAAATATCCTCTGAAATTTGATTGCAAAAATTGCGAAATGGTTATTTTGGCTCCTTAGCGGTAATTGTCTTTTGTTCTAAAAGCACATATAACTTCCAGTATGCTTAAAATGAAGAATAATCCAAATACCAATAAGTATGATTCGTTAGAATATACCATAATATTGTTGTGTTTAATCGGCTCAAAAACATTCATTAGCATACCTGCAATCATGCCCAAAAGTCCAACCATCATGAAAAAACCGAAATTTTGGATTGAAACAGCGGTTGCCGAAACTTCATAACGGTTTATTAAATGCAGAGTTAAAATTAACAATGGTGAAATGCTTCCTATAAAAGACGGTATGCAAAATATTAGTGCAATTATTTTTGAATGGATGTCAAAAGCCAAGAATAGACATATGCTTAAAATAGATAATAAAGATAAAATTGAATAAATTTTAAATATTATTGCTCTTTTATTGTGTATTGTTTTTGAAATAAAAGCGGTTATTGTTCCTGCAAAAGAGGAAACTATTGCCATTATTGATAAAATTAATGCGGCAGTATTTACATCAAAATAGCAAAAATCTTCTAAGAATTTTTTCCCTATAACGCTTTGTAGCACGTAATATAAACCATAATTTACAGAGCCGAAAATAAAAAGGTTGATATTTTCTTTTTTGCTTAGAATTTCCCTAAAAGGCGATAGGGAGAATTTTGTTTCTTTTTCGATATGGACGGGCTTAAAAATTAATAAAATTATTAAATATAAAATTGTTAAAAATAAGGTAAAAAATCCAATGAGATACAATGAATTTCTCCATCCTATTTCATTTACACATAAAACAAAAGGTGCATTTGCTATAATTCCGCCGCTATAGCCTATAAAAAGAATATAAGAAACAGCTAAAGAAAAATTTGAATCTTTAGCATATTTTTTGACTTCTCTTATTGTGCTTAAATAAAATGTTGCTGCACCAAAACCAACTAAGGCTCTTGATAAATATAGCCCTAAAAGGCTTTGTGAATGTGGAAAAATTAAAGCGCCAATTGTAAAAACAATACTTCCTATAGCAGCCACTCTAAAACCGCCAAGTTTATCTACCATTAAACCGACAATAAGCTGAGTTAGTGCATATATGTAGCAAAATATTGCTCCCAAAAGAGTAACTTTTGAAGCGTTTATCATAAAGTCATTTTGCAATAAATCAAATATTGCCCCTGGGATTGCAGCACGCTGAACATTGGCTAAAAAATAAAACAATGTCGAAATAACAATTAAAATAAATCTTAGACCATGTTTTTGATGAAGTGACATAATGTTTTCCTATTTTTTAAATATGAAAAATACAGCTAGAACTATAAATATAAATCCAACCAGATAATTCCATCTGAAATGTTCTTTTAAATATAGAACGCTAAAAATACTAAAAACACTAAGAGTTATTACTTCTTGAATAGTTTTTAGCTGCACAACGTTATATACTTCGCTGCCTAATCTATTGGCAGGTACTTGAAAACAATATTCTAAAAAAGCAATGAGCCATGAAACAATTATAACTGTCCAAAGAGCCGTGCTTTTGAATTTTAGATGACCATACCAAGCAAAAGTCATAAAAACATTAGATATTATCAATAAAATTATCGGGCTAATATATTTAATCATAGCCTTATTTTATAACAAAAAAATTATTCAAAATACATTTCATAGATAATATCAGGTTTTTTATTTAATCTTTTTGGTTTGTTTTTCCACATTTTTATCTTAATGTATGAATTTTTTTCTAAAATTCTAAAAACCATTTCTTCTTGGTACGGTGAATAATTATTACAGCCTTCTTTTAGTCCGCAGCCATCACCTTTTTTATAACAACCTTTAATTTTGTAGGGTCTTATTGAAATATTGTTTGTCATATTTTCAAACATTATGCCTTGGGTTTCATCTGCTAAAATCCAATTAAATCCTAAATCTCTAGCGTTTGTTTCGTCTATATACATTGGAGCAGTTGAAAAATCGGGGTTAATATTTGAAAAAGCGCTAAAATTAAAGTAAGTTTTTATTGTTTTGTTCTTAAAATCCCAAAGGGCTTTTTTGGGAAGCAAATAGTCGTCTTCATTGTATTTTTTATTTTTTTTCGTGGAATAATCAGGTACAATGAAGCTTATTAATATTTCAGGATTATTAACTGAAATAGAATGTCTTGAAAGCCCATTAGCAATATTAGGATTATTCTTTAATCCGTATTTTGAAATTTTGTCTGCAGCAATCCAAGGTAATTTATCTTCAATTTGATAAACATTTTGATTTGGTTTATAGGTTTTATCATTGAAAACAACCGAATTTTTAACATAATCAATTCTTTTTGAAAAAATTTCATCTTTTGATAAATATGATAGATTGCACAGAGGTCTTAGACTAATTTCTTTTAAATTGTTTTCAATTTTTGAATGGTTTTTGGATAAAATTTCTTGTTTAAATTGAAGATATTTTCCTCCGCTTGAAAAATATAAAATTAGAGAGGTTAGAATGATTAATACAAAAATAAAGCAAAATCCTATTTGCATTGGTTCTCTAAAACCGCAATGAGGGCAAGATTTGTGTTTTTTGTTATATGTATTGTTGCAAAATCTGCAAGCTTTTTGGTTTTTATCTGTCATAAATATTTTTTATCATATAATTTTACCTTATCTACATCTTTTTGAATTATTTTAATTTGTCCTTATAAAAAATATATGTATATAATGTTGATAGACTAGATTATCGGTTGAGGATTTATGAAGAAGAAATTATTATCTATATTTGCGCTATTGTTGTTTGGTTTGGGAAATTGCTATGCAATTGATTTAAACAAACCTCTTGACGAAGAAACTCTAAAAAAATATAAAAAAGTATCACAAGATGAAAATGTAATAAAGGCTATTGAGCTTTTAGACAGAACCACAGGAAAATATTCAAAAGAAGCAATTTTAGGAAAAAATCTAACAGAACGTCCTATTCAAATTGAATTTTTAAATTTAGCTACGATTAATCCTATGTATATGAATTTTGATGCTTTAGGGTGGAAAAAGAAAAAAAATCTTTTTATTTATATTAATGAAAAACATAAAGATGCTCCAATTGAAGCCCTAAGTGCAATATTGGCTCATGAAGCAATCCATCAGGATGAACATAATTCAATAAATGAAGAAACTTATGCTTGGACATTGGAAGCAGCAGTGTGGACACAGCTTACAGAGGATAACCCCGAATTAGAAAAAATCTCACACCCTTTAGTTGAGCGTGAGAATGTTATTAAAAAGCTGTTTGTTAGAGGAGATTATTCAAGCAAATATATCTATAAATTTGTTGTAACAAATAAAGGATACCAAAATTTGCCAGAACGTTCTTATGGTTTTGAAGAACTCCTATAGGCTATTTGCCATAGGAGTTTACGCTTTTTGAAGCTAAATGTGAAAAATATGCACATTTAAACTCATCTGTTGCAAGCATTTCAACAGTTGTGGGAATAATTACTAAAAATGTATAAACAATCATTCCGAAAAATACAAGACTTAATAATTCCAACATCATATAACCTCGCTAAAATATGTCGTCCTTACATGTATATTGACGGAAGAAACGAATAAAAACTTTATGATTTTTATTGTTTTGTTAAAAAAACTTTACATATTTATATTCTTAAATCTTCTTGGTCATATAATTAAAGGAAAAAAGAGGGAAGTATGAAAAAAGTTTTATTTTTATCTATGGCTTTGATTTTTGGTATGAGTTCATCTTTTGCCAAAGATTGCAGTGAATTTTGTTCAACAAATTCTGCCAATAAAACATTTTTAGGTAATATTGCAAGTATCTCGGGCTATAATTTAATATCCAGAAATATTGTTGAAGCTCAAATTGCTAAGGCATTAAAAAAAGAAACTAATTCAAAGTTTGACGTAAAAATTGATAGTTTTTTTGGCACAAATGTAAAAAATGGCGAGTTTAAATCTCTAAAAGCTACTGCAGATAATATTTTTTATAGTGGCGTATATATGTCTGATGTTATTATTGAGACAATATGTCCTTATAATAAAGTGAGCTATAAAGATAAAACTTTGATTTTTGATGAAAATTTAGCTCTAAAATATTCTGCTTCGATTACTCAAGATGACTTAGACAGATTATTAAAAGAAAGCTCTTATCAAAAAGTAATTGATAAAATGAATGCTGATAATACAATTTCATCTTTAATTCAGATTAAAAATTCAAATATTAAAATAAAAGATGATAAACTGGAAATCACATATAATATTTTGCCTTTGGCAGGACTTGAGACTATTAATATTTTTAAAAATCGTATAAAACCAATCAAAATTACAATCGGGGCCAATTTAAAAGTTGAAGATGGTAATATTGAGCTATGTGATTTAGATTTTAACAATGTTAAAGCAAAATATAATAATTTAATTCCTGTTATTAATATGTTAGATCCCTTGTCTTTTGCAATGGACATAGATAAATCAATAAAAGGCGAAATGGATATAGATAGTGTTAAAATTGCAAATTCAAAAATTAAAATTGATGGAACGTTTTTGATACCTAAAAATTAAAATAAACTAAAAGCCCTGTTTTCAGGGCTTTTTTGTTAATTAGAACAATTTGTACATGGTAATTTGTAAATTTTTCCATATTTGAAGATTTTTTTCATTTTTCTTTTTTCTGTTCTTTTAAATTTTCGATAATCTTTCATTTGATTTTTGCAAAGTTGTGCCTTTACATCTTTATCAAAACATTTACATCTTTCTTTTACGTCTTGTTTTATGCCTTTTAGGGTTTCTAGTTCATCTTTATAATTTGTGCAGTCATTAGCACATTCGATTTTATTTAATAAGCAATTTTTTGCTTCTGTATATTTAGCATGATATATTTCCATATCTGCCTTAAATTCTTTATATAGTTCATCAATATTACATTCTTGTTGCTTTGTTAAGCATAGTGCGGCTTTCATTTTTTTGAATTGTTTATCAAAAAAGCATTGGTTATACACGCAATATTCGTCGTCTTCATCAAGAGTGCATTTGTCGCAGCTCTTCATTGTTTCTTTTGCGCAAGAGTTTTGTTGAGGGGTTGTATCAGGCATTTTTTTACAATCAGAGCAGCTATTTGCATAACTGACAGAACCTAGAAGAGCAAAAGCCAAGCAGTAAAATAAAAATTTCTTCATTTTTAAACCTTTCAAATCTACAGATATAAATTAGCAAAGGTTATTAAGAAAAGTAATTCCCTTATTGGGTATAGATGGTGGTGTAATTTATGGGAATAGTCGGTATTTTTCAATGCTTATTTTTGCTTGTGTTTTTAATTTTTAAAAGGTAAACAAATATAAATTTTTGTTGAATATTTTCTTCTTTTATTGTTATTCATTGTATAATTTAGCTATAATGTGCATTGTATAATGCTTTAAAAATTAAATTATGGAGAGATAAATTGTTTGATTTTAATTGTGATGTAGCGCAATCGTATGGAATATATGAAAATGATTTAGAGCTTGAAATTGCAAAATATGCAAGTTCGATTAATATTGCGGCAGGTTTTCATTCCGGCGACCCTATGAAAATAAGAAGCGCATTATTGTTTTGTCAGGAAAATAATATAGCTCTTGGAGCACATATTGGTTATCCTGATATTCAAGGTTTTGGTAAAAGAAAAATGGATTTATCAAAAGAAGAATTGGAAGCCGTTGTTATTTATCAGGTTGGCGCTATTGTTGCTTATGCAAAAACATATGACCTTGAAATTGAGCAAGTAAGATGCCATGGGGCTTTAAAAGACACTCTTAATAATAGTGAAGATGAAGCCAAAGTCATAATTGAGGCAATCAAAAAAATCAGCCCTTGGTTAAATTTGATTGTGCAGAGCGAAAAGACAAAAGAGCTTGCGCAAAGTTTGGGCTTAAAAGCAGCATATGAAGTTGATTTTAGCGAAGATATTTTACTAAATGCGGATGCTTATAATAATGTTGACACAATACATTTTCGAACTCTTGAGGATATTAAAAGAGCAAGTGAAAATATAAAACCTTCTCCAATTAATTATAATAGAGTTCAAGAGCAAATATAAAAGGCGATGTAATGAAAATTTTTGATAAGAAAGTTAAAATTCCAAAAGATGCAATATGGTTAGTTCCGGGGCTAAGAGTAAAGCGTTGGTTTGCTTTATCTGTTACAGGTTCTGTTTTGGCTGCAATAGGGGCTACATTTATTTTTAAATTAGAGCCCTTATATTATATAGTTAAAACTGCAAAAGAATTATTTCATGTTGTTCCGCCTGAACCTATAGGCATTTTATTTGTATTTGTCGGTGCTGTTTTATTTCTTTTGGCATGGAAAAAGACAAATCTTTCTATGATGGATGTAGATGATGTCAATCAATTGAGAAAAAAAGATTCTATGGGAGAAGTTTTATATAGAAGAATGAAGCTTGACCATGGACCTAAAATTGTTGCTATAGGCGGAGGAACAGGTTTATCTATGTTGCTTCGCGGTATTAAAAAAATTACAAATAATATCACAGCTGTTGTTACAGTTGGTGATGACGGGGGTTCATCCGGAAGATTAAGAGAACAAATGGGAGTGTTGCCTCCAGGCGATATAAGAAACTGTATCGCTGCTCTAGCTGATGATGATGCTATTGTAACAAAGTTATTTCAATATCGTTTTAAAACCGGACAAGGACTTGAAGGTCATAGTTTCGGCAATCTTTTTATTACTGCAATGACTGCAATATGCGGTGATATGGTTTCAGCTATTAAAGAATCATCCAAGGTTCTTTTGATTAGAGGCAGGGTATTGCCTGCAACTTGTGATGATATGAAGCTATATGCCAAAATGGAAGATGATTCAATTGTTAGAGGTGAAAGCAATATTCCTGAAGCCGGTAAAAAAATCATGCAATTGTGTTCTGAACCTGCTGATTGTAAGCCAATTCCTGAGGTAATTGAAGCAATTAATAACGCTGATTTAATTATCATGGGTCCAGGGAGCTTATATACGTCAGTTATTTCAAATTTCCTTGTTAAAGATATTACAAGAGCTATCTGGCATGCTAAAGCTAAGAAAATATATGTATGCAATGCTATGACGCAAGTTGGTGAAACTGATAATTATTCTGTTTCTGACCATGTTAAAACAATATTTGATCATGTTAGACTTGATGATGTTGATGATTCAAACAAGAATTTCTTCGATGCTGTTTTAGTTAACAATACAATGCCGAGAAATTTAGCTGAAAAATATGAACAAGCAGGTTCTCTGCCTGTTGAAATTGATATATCAGAGTTAAGAAAATTGGGTGTGGAAGTTGTTCAAAGAAGTTTGTTAGAGGAAAACAAAGAGGGCTTAGTTCGCCACAATTGTTCTAAAGTTGCTCGTGCAATTTATTTCTGGTATAAACAATCAACTAAGAAAAAATAGGATAGAATGCTCTTTTGAAGAGCGATATTTTTGATGGTATGAGAAAAAGTATTCAAAAAATACAAAATTTCAAAAAAGAGGGTAAAAAAATAACAGTTTTAACTGCATATGATTACTCTACCGCAAAATATTTAGACCAAGCGGGAGTAGATATGATTCTTGTAGGCGATTCATTAGCTCAAGTTGCCCTTGGTTACGAAAATACAACCGATATTGGTATGGATGAAATGCTTGTTTTTACTAAGGCCGTTTCAAGGGGTGTTGAAAACGCGCTGTTAATAGCAGATATGCCATTTATGAGCTTTCAGGTTGATAAGAATGAAACTATGAGAAATGCTTGCAAGTTGATTAAAGCAGGTGCAAATGCAGTTAAAATGGAGGGTGTGTCTGATTATTTATTGGAAACTATAAGGCATTTAACTCAAAATGGAATACCTGTTATGGGACATTTGGGTTTTACTCCTATGAGCATTAATTCACTTGGGGGACATAAAATTCAAGGGAAGGATGCTGATAGAACTATAGAAATTTTAAAAGACGCACTAAAATTACAAAATGCGGGATGTTTTGCAATTGTATTGGAATTGATGCCTTTGCAATCAAGCCAATTTATTTCTCAAAGGTTAAGAATACCTACAATTGGTATTGGCGGCGGTAAATTCTGTGATGGACAAGTTTTAGTTTCTGATGATTTGTTGGGAAAATATGACAGATTTAAACCAAAATTTGCTCGCCAATATTCAAGTTTAAAGGATATAATATTAAATGTAGCAAAAGCTTATTGCCAAGATGTTGAAAATGGGGTTTTCCCCAGCGTTCAAGAGTCGTTTTCACTAGATATTAAGGAGATAGAAAAACTTGAAAATTATAGATAATATTAAGGAATTAAAAGAAGAAATAAAAAATTTACAAGGTTCAATTGGTCTTGTGCCTACCATGGGAGCATTGCATAACGGGCATAAGTCTTTAATAGATAGAGCAGTAAAAGAAAATGAAAATGTTGTTGTTTCAATATTTGTTAATCCCATCCAATTTTGCGCAGGTGAAGATTTAGATAAATATCCAAGACAACTTCAAAAAGATGCTGAACTTTGTGAAAAATCGGGAGTTAAAATTGTTTTTGCACCAAAGGTTTCTGAGATGTATCAAGGTGATAAAAATAATCTGACTTTAATTTGCCCCCCATATTCAGTTGTAGATAAATTATGCGGAAAATCCAGAGTTGGCCATTTTGACGGAGTTTGCAGCGTTGTTGCTAAACTTTTTAATCTGACAAAAGCAAATAGAGCATATTTTGGCCAAAAAGACGCACAACAATTGTTTATTATTCAAAAAATGGTTAGAGATTTAAATTTTGATATTGAAATTATCCCTTGCCCAATTGTAAGAGAAAATGATAATTTGGCGTTATCAAGCAGAAATAAATATTTGACAGAAAATGAAAGAAAAATTGCTCTTAATATTTCAAAATCATTATTTGAGGCAAAAAGATTATATAAGGATGGTGCACTAACAAAAAGGGCAATAATAGACAATTCATTAAAATTAATGTGTGATTTAGACGTTGAATATATTGAATTTGTTGATAAAAATACTTTTGTTGAACAAGATGAAATAAACAATGATACTCTTGTGTTAATTGCAGCAAGAACTCCTGAAACAAACACGAGATTAATTGATAATATTTTATTGTGGGAATAATGAAAAATATAGTGCTGATAATTTTAAAAACATTAAAATTCGTAATGCTTTTTATGGCACTTGCTTATTTTTTTATATGGATTGCTCAGATATATGCAGTTGGTTTATTTGAAAAATTAGATAATATTTTTTATTTATTGCCTGATTTTTTTGATAATTTGGTTCCGGTAATTGCATATATCAACGATAGAATTGTGACAATGGGCTATATTTATTCTGCTTTATTGATGGCTTTAGTTGAAGCTGTTATTTTGGCTGTTTTATTAAAGACTAACAAAAAAGCAAAAGTAAAAGAAGAACAGAATACAAATAAAGACCTGCCCATAAAAAAGCATAAAAACCAAGAAAAAATTAATTTCTTTTGCGCTTTATTTGAATTTAAGTTACAACAAATAAGTGATTTTGATAAATCTTATTATGATATTAAAAAATTAAAGAAAGAATATTGTGAAATAATAAAAAGAAAGTTAAATGAAAAATATTCTTCTAATTTGAAATTTGTTGTGACAGATAAAGTATTTTTTGTGTGTAATGATTTTTCTTTGTTAAATTCAATTGTAGTTGATATTTTGAGATTGTATAAAGTGATATGTAATATAGACAATCAAAAATCAATCAAAACAGACTATTTAATGTCTTTTTATGCGTCTTTGGATAAAACAAACGTGAAGGAAAATATTAAAATATTATATAAAATAAATGAGTTTAAAAATTTAAATAAAATTGTTGTAAATCATGATATTTTTTTAAGATATTGGGATTTAAAAGATAAAATCTTTGATTTCAAACCTATGGATAATGTAAAAATATCTAATATAAATTCCAAAGATGAAAAATTGGAAGTAAATTTATATTACATTAAAAATGTTATTTAACTCTTGAAATCCCTAAAGGAATTATAAATACATCTTTTTCAAAAATACCTTCGCTATTTATGTATGAATATAATATATAACCACAGGCGTTATTTACTGTTCTTGTGCTTGAGGAAGGTAAAAATTTGTTTTCATTATTTTCCTCGTTTTCACCACTTTCTCCATTTTCCTCATTCTCATTTTTTTGTTTTTTGCTTTTTAAATCATCTTTTGAAAGATATTCTTTTGTTAAAACGGTCAAAGAGCAATTACTGTCATATACGAATGCAGCCTTGATTTTAGGTGTAAAAAATGCGCATTGAGGATCTTTGGATGATTCAATATAGTCTTTTATGGTTGATGAAGTAATTAGAATTTCAGAGCAATTTATAGCTTCTCCGTCTAAATATTTAACAAAGTAATTTCTCAAATCTACAGCATCAACCAGTGTGTCACCATTTTCATCATATAAATTTCTTAAATCATAATTTTTACTGTTATGAATTAGTGTGTTTTGCAGTGTTGTTATAGTTGTTGAATAAAAATCCTGACTTACCGCAATGGTTTGTTTTCTTTTTAGGTTTTCAACGTTAACACTTGTTGCTATGGTAAATATTGAAACAAGACCTATAACGGTTAAAACCATTAAGGATTCAGCAAGTGTAAAAGCCTTTTTTCTTTTAAAATTAAACATTTTATACCTAATTAATCATCTATATTTTTGCACAAAATTTGATTTCACTGTTCATATAAATAGACGACTTGCAATTGAATATTGAAAGCTAGTTGATATAATGTTTTTGTGGATATTTGTAATTTAAAAAATAGAGCGTTTACACTTTCTGAAATGATAATTACTTTTGTAATTATTTCGATTATTTTTGCCTTGTGTGTGGTGGCTTATACCTTTATTAATCCTTCTAAGGACGGATGGTTAACTCTTTCAAGAAAAACAGAAATTGCAATAGAACAGGCAAGCACAGGTATTTTGATAAATAATTGCAGTTATGATGATTATAAGAGTTTGTATGATTCAATAGGTGATTTTTCAATTGAAGATAATAATATAGATAAAAGAATGGTTGATTTATATAAAAAGTATCTTCAAAATGTTGATATTAATATAGATTTGTCAAATGAATATTTTTTGGATAAACTAAAAACTTCTAAAGGAAATCTTTCCAGTGTTCCTTTAAAAGATATTTATAATAATTTTTTCTTTATTCAAGATGGGGTTTTACTGGGTTTTAGATTTTATAATACCTGCAATGCAACTGAAAAATGGGCATTTCCGTCAGATAGTGATGAGGTTTATGAAATAAACAACATATGCGGCTCTATATTCTATGATGTAAATTCTTACAAAAAGCCAAATAAACTTGGCCAAGACCAGCATATTATAGCTATATACGAACGTGGAATTAAATATGATGAAGATTAAAGGAGATAAAATGTGCTATAGAAGAGCCTTTACAATGGCAGAAGCAATTTTAGTTATGACAATCTTGGGTATAATTGCAACGATTATGATAACTTCTTTGAAACCTGCTCAATACAAGGATAAGGGTTTTTCTATAATGGCAAACAAAGTTTTATCTGAAATTGATACAACAATAACGCAAATTTTGGTCAATGATTCTAAATATGGAAAGTTGACTAATTTGATAGATGGCAATGTTTCATTTAGCTTTGCTGAAAGTGATAAATCAGATAATTTAAAAAATTTATTTAAAAAATACTTAACGGCAACCAGAAAAGATATAACAGGGACTTATTGTGCTACTGATACAACTTTTTCTTTTGCACTAAAGGATGGCGCTTGTCTGGGTGTTAAAATGGGAAAGGTTGATGCTGCTCCTACAATTTTTCCCGGAGAAGATACAACAACCGAGGTTGTGGCGGAATATGGTACAATAAAATTTGATATAAATGGAATTGAAGAGCCCAACGCTGCCGGAAAAGATCAGTTTTTGCTTCCGATTGGTGCTGTGGGTATTGAGTATTGATTTTGGAGTTCAAGTAGTGAGAAGCGGCTTTACATTGTTCGAAGCTTTGATTGCAATGGTTGTAATAGGCACGTTGCTTAGTATCATATTGATTGTTGTAAGACCAAATGATGTTAAACAGGATGCATATAAAAAGGCCGGCTTGGAATTATATCGCCATATTGATTTTGCAACAAAACAAATAACGCTAAAAAATTCTCCAACATATTCTCTTGATAGTGTTGTTCTGTCTGATGGCACAAGTTTTTCTATTGAAAAAGAAGACGACGCAAAATATTTTTTGGAGTTGTATAAAAAATATTTAATTGTAAAAAGAAGTGATAAAAATATAAGCGAAGGTGCAATTACTCTTAGGAGCGGCGCAACTTTTGAAATTGAATTATATGGAGATTGTTCAATAGAGTCCACAGGGTTATATAACCCAATGCTCCCAAATACCTCAAGAGCTCAAAAAAGTTGCGGCTTAATACATTTTGATGTAAACGGCAGCAATTCTCCAAATATTTTAGGTGTAGATAAATACATAATTGCCATTGGAAAATTGGGACTTAAATAATTTCATCTAATTAGATGATTTAATCTCGATTATATTAAAGCATAATTTTGTAAAATCGATAGCTAAGACAGTACGAGTTTTTTTGTCAAAGCAAGGATTAAAATGTTAAAACATCAAGAGAGTTTCCCCATAAAAGAAGACGATATATCTATGACACAGGCGCAAAATACATTGGAAAAGGCTGTAGCTGCACATCAAAGGTATCTTTTAAAAGAAACCAATGAAGATTTAAGTGCTGCAATTAACGGCTATATTGAAACAATATCGGAAAATCCAAAACAAACAAGTGCATATTACAGACTTGCAACACTTTTGCATAAAAATGGACAAATTGGCATTGAAAGCGCTATAGAACAATGCCAAAAAGCTGTTGCAATAAGCCCAAATGATGCTAATGCGCATATGTATTTAGGTTATTTTCTTTCGTTAAATTCCGATTTTGATAAAGCAAAAGATGAATTTAAAAAAGCAATTAATTTAAAGCCAATTGCTTCAAGAACCAGAATTGTAATGGCTTTAACTTGTTTAGAAAAAATAAGAAATACTCACGATAAAAATGCAATAAAAGACTTAACCGGCGCAATTTATTATGGTCTTACCGGAACTCTTATGAGCATATTTGATAAAGCAAGCATAAAAATGCTTTGTCAAAACATTAAAGATGATATTAATTTCATAAAATATAAAACCCAAGGTGAGTTTTATGAAAAAATTAATTCCCAAAAGAAAGCATATAATATTTATTTAAGTGCCGTTGATAATTCAAAAAGATCAATTTCTTTATATGAACGCATGGCAAAAATAGCAATTAAGAAAAATCGTTATGACATAGCTTTTGATTGCTTGAATAATGTTGTTATTTTGTCTGACAACGATCCTATGAAAGTGGTTAATGCCATTGAATTTGTTGAAGAATATCAAAAAGACAAAACAGATGAATTAATTGATTATTATACAATTTTAGCTAATAAATATCCTGAATTTTCTAAATGTTATTATGAATTGGGACATTTATATTTAAAGAAAGATGAAAAAATAAATGCATTGTCAGCTTTTAAATTGGCTCTAAAGTATGATGAAAATAATCCATATTATCAAAATTCGCTTGCATATGCTTATGTTCAATTGGAGCAATATGATAGTGCTATAGAGCTATATAAAAAAGCTCTTGAAACAAATCCTAACGATGAATGGTCGGCTGTTGTTGCGCAGGCTCTTGCTGCTATATACCACCAAATTAAGGGTAATTCAGATGCTGCAATTTCTATGTTGCAAAGCAGCCTTTTATTAACAAAAAATAAATCGCAAATCCATGAAGCGATTGCAGATATATACTATGATAATGAAAATTTGGATAATGCAGTTGAGTATTATCAATTAGCCTTAAAGGAAGATAGTGAAAATCCTAAAATATATTCTCGTCTTGCTATGGCATATTGGGAAAAAGACTGTATAGAAAAAGCTATTATTTATTATTCAAAAGCGATTGAGCTCGATTCAAGCTACGATATAGCATACAATAATCTTGGCGTTGTATTTTTAGATGGTTTGGGTGATGCTCAAAGAGCTATGGAATATTTTAAAACTGCCGTTTCTATTAATCCTATGTATGTTCTTGCGCATTTTAATTTAGCAAGAAGCCACGAAGTTTTGGATGAAAAAATTCAAGCAGCTAAGCAATATCAAAAAGCGTTGAATTTAAATAAAGAAAAAAATGAAATGGAACAAAAAATAATAGAAGATAGACTCTATAAATTATTTGAAGCATAGAAAATATAAGCCATCACCAAAATGTACAAAATAAAAGAAATATTTGAATCAACTCTAGTTCGTGTTATGAGCCTTGTGCTCATTGTTTCTTTTGTGTTGAGCGGGTTTTTTTTCTATGATTTTTATAAAGTTCAAATTAATAAAGTAAAAGGTTATTATTGGATTTATCAAGGCGATTTGGCATATAAAAAAAGAGATTTGCAAAAAGCTGTTAATTGTTATGAAAGAGGTATAAAACTTCATCCTAAACATTATAAGGCTATGTATAATCTTGCAAATATTTATGTGGCTTATGAAGATTATTATTCAGCTTTGAAAAATTATGAAAAAGCTCTTTTGGTTCGTCCTGATTATGAAGTTGCCAGAATTGATTATGCAATAATTTTGTCTGAAACATATAGAACCGATGAAGCTATTGAACAGTATGAGAAAGTAATTAATAATAAACCAAAATTTTATAAAATACCTTTTATTGTGGATAACAAGAAATCATATAACCATAATAGGGGTGTTGCTTATTATAATATGGGTATTGCCTACAGAACAAAATCACTATTGGCAGGTTTGAATAAGAAAACAAGCAGAGAATATTTAAATAAGGCTTCAGAATCCTACGAAGAAGCAGTGGATATTTTAAAAACATATAATTCAAATTATAATCTTGGATTAATTAATCAATTGTTGAAAAATACTCAACAAGCAGGTTATTATTATTGTAAAGCCATGGAAATTGAGCCAATGGAATATGAAGCGCATTTTAATCTTGCAGTGTTGTTAAAAGATATGGAAAAATATCCCCAAGCGGCTGAAGAATTTAAAAAAGCCGGACTGATTTTGGATTCTATATCAGACAATGTTAAAACAAAATATTTGTATGATGTTTTATCTGATGTAAATCAAAAAATAGCAATTACAAATGATGAAGAATATTTCAAAAAAATAAAAGAACAAGAAGAAAAAAATCTTTCTTCAAAATATAAAGCAGGAAAATTGGTAATAGATTTAGAAAAAAAAGATAAGAATGATGAGTTTATAAAAAGTTTTAAAAATTGCGAAGGAAAAGAGCTTTTTATGGGGGTTTATGAATAATGACAGAGGGGTTGTTTTATGATTTTATATATTCTTTAATTAAATCTGCCCAAGATGCGCAAGATAGAGTTTCGTTGTGTGAAGGTTTTTCAAAGGCACTATCTCTTTATTTTCCTGTAATTAGTTTAAGAATTTTTATGATGGATGAATATTCCTATCAATTAAAAGATTTTGTAAAGCCGTGGGAAAATTTATCAAATATTGAAGAAAGTGAAAATATTAAAAATAAATTTGATAATTTTTTAATTCAAAAAGCAAATTATGAAATAAATAGAAACACATTATATTTCCCTATTGTGCAGAAAAATAAAACCCTCGGGCTTGTAGAAGTTAAATCAAGGGAAAATTTTAATCAAGAAAATGATTTTTTTAAAATATTGCCTTTGGCTGCTGCCCAAGTGTCGCTTTTGTGCGGGGCATTAAAAAGCGAGGAACAAATTAAAATTAGTTCTAAATTTCATCAAACGGTTAGAAATATAGCTAAAATTACCGAAACACAATATGAGCTAGATTATATTTTGCCGATTATGGGTGAGATGATAGATGGTTTTATTCAGGAACATTTAATTTATATTTTTATAAAAAATAAATCAAAAAAAGAATATAAACTAATTTGGCCTAAAAATTGTTCAGATGATAGAATATATGGTTATTTAGAAGAAATAAATTCAAAATCTCAGACTATCATTAAACAAGATGGAAAAATGGGAATTTTTCCTTTGATTATTGATTCAAAACCTTATGGAGCAATTGTTGCTTATAATCATTTTGACAAAATAACTAAAAAAGAAATTGAATATCTTGAAGAAATTAAATCGCAAGCTCAAACTACTCTAGAACGTGCAAAATCATATATTGAAGTATTGGAATACGCAACTCTTGACGCTTTAACCGGATATAATAACCGTCATCAATTTGAAAAAAGGTTAAAAGAAACAACCGCAGCGGCAAAAAGACAAAATCAGCCATTGTGTTGTATTATGTCTGATATTGATTATTTTAAAAAAGTTAATGATACATACGGGCATGCTGTTGGGGATTGCGTTTTAAAATCGGTTGCTAAAACAATTAAAAAAGAGCTTCGTGAGTCTGATATTCCATCTAGATATGGCGGCGAGGAGTTTATTTTTCTTTTGCCTCATACAAATCTTGATGAAGCAAAAATCGTTGCTCAAAGGTTAAGAAAAGCTGTTGAAAATAAAAAAATTAACATTGAAGAATATAATATAAAAGATGTTAGAGAAATATCTGTTACTATTTCTATTGGTGTTTCCCAATATGATAAAACCGATAAGGACCCTCAAATGTTATATAAAAAGGCAGATAGCGCATTATATGAAGCAAAAGAAGCCGGTAGAAACAGAGTTGTTATTTATAAAGAGCGTTAATTTATCTTTTTTTATTAATTCTGTCATAAAACCAAAAAGTATTTATTGAATAAAAATAAATATTCAATAAAAGCATTATAATTCCTTGTAATAGAGGATTTAAAAGCCCTGGTAAACTTGCTGTCAGAGTTATTGCAAATGCAATTATAATTCCATCTTTATTTAAATATTTATAGCAATTTATAAATACATCAGAAAATTTTTCATAATCTTTTTTGAAGAAGTATGCTTGTGTCATATAGTTTACAAATGGAATAAGTATTATTGAATTAATTAAAAATATTACAAATGTACTGACAAATTTGTTTAGCATTGTCATAATTCCTGCAGGATTGGTAAATAATGCCCCTAGGATTGATATTGAAGATAATATTGTAGGTAAAAATAGAATAATGCTTACAATGGCGCAAAAGGAAAGATATAGCGCAAGATTTTTTTCTTTGTCTTTATTTTGTTCAATGAAATCTAAAAGAGTGTAGTCGTTTTCATCATCGTAAAAATCATAAGCGGCATAATTCAGTGCATATGTTATAACGTAACCTCTCCAAAAAGCCCAGAATATACAAGGGAAGGTTATTAAAAATACAAAAATTATAAAAAAGGGATTTTTAAGAGCAATTTGAACAAATGTAAAACCAACAAGCCCGATTATGATAGGTTTTAGCATTAAGGTAAGATATTCTTTTATGTATTTTTTTGAAAATTTTTTGCTTAATTTAAGATATTTGTTGATTTTGCTCATTATTTTTTCCTTTGCTTAGGTCTTTAATTAGAATTGATTGAATGGCAATGTATAATGGCGCTATTATATATAGTGCTAAATTATTTACTATTGCATGGAATGATTCAACGAAAAATTGAGTTAGGGGGATAAATTTTGCAATAAGATAAAAGCTTATTGTGCAGATTAAAATTACTGAAATTTGTCCAAGTATATATATAAAAAAGTATAATGGCGCTGTTTTTAAGAAGTTTTGAATTGTAATTTTCATTGATTTAAATATTGAATAAAATAAATTTTCTTTTTGGTGATATACCAAAGTGCTTATTGATAAAAACAATGATAAATAATATAAAACAGTAAAAATATTGGCAATAATTTGCAAATATAAAACTATTGAATTATTGAATTTTGCAAGGGGAACGATTGAAAGAAAAATAATCATAGGGATTATATTAAATAAACCTAAAATTAATAATGACTTAATTATTTGAATGTTGTTTAATTTGTCTTTTTCAAGATAGCAAGAAGCCAGATTGAATACTTTTTTGAACATATAAAATAAGCAAGGAATATAGATTATAGCACCTAAAATTGAAATTGCGGCAATTATTGCAATATCTATTGTGCCATATAATTTCATAGGTATTACTATCATCAAATAGCCTATTACTTGCGCAATAATTAAAATCCATATTATTCCTTGGGTTTTTATTTCTTTTTTGGTGAATATTAAGCCCCCTAAGATAGTATCAAATAAATATTTAAAATAATTTTTCATAATTTCCATCTTGCTATCCTCTTTAGTTGAATTATACTATTAGGGTACACTTAAAGGCAATTAATTTATGGATATAAAAGAATTATTTTTAACTTTTAAAAAAGAAGATTTTTATAATAAAGTCAATTTGCATATTCATTCAAATTTTTCTGACGGAGAGTATGGTTTTGATGAGTTAATTTTGCAAGCAAAAAAACTTAATATGAAATATATTTCAATAACTGATCATAACTGCATTAAAGGATATAAAACATCGAAATACAAGAATGATCCTATTTTAATTAAAGGCGTTGAATTTGATTGTTTTTACAAGATGTCTTTATTACATATTTTGGGTTATGGAATTGATGTTGAAAACCCTGAGTTAAATAAACTTTGTGCAAGAAATAATCTTGAACAAAAAAATGATATAATTCGTCTTATAAAATCTCGCCATCCCAAAAAAGTAATTGAAGCAATACATAGCGCAGGAGGAATTGCCGTTTTGGCACATCCTTGCTGTTGTAATGTTTTCTTTTTGAAAGATTTTGTAAAAAGATTAAAAAATTACGGACTGGATGGAATTGAGGTTTATTATCCTTATGATAGATTTAGGGGGATAATAAAATTCTCATCAAGAACCTATCCTTTTAAAATTGCAGATGAATTTAATCTTATTAAAACAGGTGGAAGCGATGAACATTCTTCGCTAGATAAAAATTAGTGGATTTGTTCATATAATGTTGAATATTTTAGATAATATTCTTCAGGGTGCTCTTTTGCTGCTTCAATTATATTTTGAATTTCTATGAATTTTTTAGCTAAAGTGGGGTCAAATTGTGTACCTGCGCATTTTTCAATTTCAGCTATGGCTGTTTGGTGGCTTAGTGCAACTCTATATGAGCGAGTAGAAGTCATAGCATCATAAGTATCTGCTATAGCTATAATTCTTGCTGCAAAGGGTATTTCTTCTCCTTTTAATTTATCGGGATACCCTCTTCCGTCCCATCTTTCGTGATGATGTTTTACACCGGGAGAGATTTCATGGAGTTTTTTGATACTTGATATAAGTTTTTCAGAATTTGCAGGATGAGATTTCATAATTACAAATTCATCATCTGTTAACTTGCCGGGTTTACATAAAATTGATTCCGGAATTGCAATTTTGCCTATATCATGTAGTAATCCTGCTGTTTCAATAGCTTCTAATTGATTAGACGGCACGTTTAATTCCTTGGCTAAAATAATGGAATATAAAGTAACTCTCATAGAATGCCCATGGGTATATGGGTCTTTGGCGTCAAGTGCTGAAGCTATTGATTTAATGGTTTTATAGAATAATTCTTTTAAATCTTTCAAAATAGCAGATTTAGAAGAAGCTAAATCGAATTTATCTAATCCGTTTTTAACAACCTCTAAAAGTTCTTCAGGGTTAAAGGGTTTTAAAATGTATTGAAATAAATTACATTTATTAACTGCGTCAGTGATAATTTCAATATCTGAAAAACCTGTTAAAAGTATTTTGATTACATCAGGGGCAATAATATTAGCTTCTTCGAGAAACTTTGTTCCTTCCATTATAGGCATTTTGTGGTCAGAAACAATCAAAGATATATCATTTATGTTGTTTTTTAGCGTTTCTAAGCCTTCAAGTCCGTTTGAGGCTGTCAAAATTTTATATTTATTTCTAAAAGTTCTTTTTAAAAGCTGTAAATTGTTTATTTCATCGTCTACAATTAAAATTGTGTGTTCATTATGAATACTTGCAGCGCTAATTAAATCTCCGACACTATTCAAAAACAAGTCGTTTTTCACATTTAACATGTGTTCTTCCTCTTAGATTTTTATTACTTATTCTATCGACACAAAGTAAAAAAACTTTAATATCATTGTAATCTAAATGTGAAGAAATGTAAATTTAATTTATTATAATAAAACAGTTGTTATAATTGGACCGTCTTGTGTTGCGACTACAGTGTGTTCGAAGTGTGCAGATGGTTTTTTATCATCTGTTACAACTGTCCATTCATCGGCCAGAGTATGGACATCGTCACAACCGAGATTAAACATTGGTTCAATTGCTATTGCGCAATTATTTTTGATAATTATGTCGGAATTTGTTCGATAATTAAATAAAAATGGGTCTTCGTGCATTTCTCTTCCAACGCCATGACCGCCATATTGTCTTACAATTCCTACTTTTGCCTCAAGTGCAACATCTTCAATAGCAGCTGAAACATTTTCTAAAGGGTTATTTGGAATCATTTGTTCAATTCCTTTAAATAGAGCCTTTTCGGTTACTTTTAAAAGATTTTCAACTTCAGGGCTAATTTTTCCCACAGGATATGTCCAAGCGCCATCTCCCACCATTCCTCTAAAGGTTGCGCCAACATCAATTGAAATAACATCCCCTTCTTTTAAAATAGCGTCTTTAGAAGGTATCCCATGGACAACTTGTTCGTTAATTGAAGCGCAGATTGAATTAGGAAAGCCTGCATAGCCTAAAAAAGTTGGAATAGCTTTATTTTTTTTGATAATATCATAAGCAATTTTATCAAGTTCAAGAGTGGAAATTCCCGGTTCGATTACTTTTTTCATTTCCTGATGAACAAGAGCTACGATATTTCCGGCATGTCGCATTAATTTTATTTCTTCTCTTGATTTTTTATGTATCATGGTAAAATTCCTTATTTTCTTTTAGGCGACTACATTATATAACGGGGAAATTGTTTTTTCAAATTAAGAGTTTTCTTTTATTAATTTTTGCATAAATTCACTTTTATGAAAGGGAAGTGAATCTTTTTTATCAAATAAAACATCTTTAATTGAGCTAGTTTCTTTGTTGTAATGTTTAAAATCGGTTTTAAGACTTTTATTTATAATTATTTTGCAAAAACCATAATTTTTGCTTGAGATTGTATTTATTTTATTATCAGATAATAGAATAATTGTTGAATAATGAGGATGATTAAATTTGTTTAGCCCTGTGGAAATTAGGGCATATTTTGGCTTTAGTTGATTTATCATAGGTTGATTTATAACATTTTTAGCGCCATGGTGTCCTACTTTTAATATTTCAATTTCGCCTTGAATATCTTTTTTGATTTTATTAAAGCCTTCAATTCCGCAATCTGCCATAAATAGGTAGTTTTTGTTTTTATAGGTTAAAAGGGTAATTATTGATTCTTCGTTATCTGATTTATCATTATTTTTGTTGAAATTTGCTTTAAAGGTTTTGATTTTGAGGTCTTTTTCTTCGTATATCAGCTCGTTATTTTTTGCAATGAAATAATTCATCTTTTTATCTTTTATGTATTTCATAATTGAGTCTGAAATTTCTGATTTTGTTTCTTCTTTTTGAATTACAATTTCTTTTATTTTGATATTTTTTAATAAATCAAGCGCACCTCCGCAATGGTCAGAATCAAAGTGTGTTATTTCAAGGATTTCAAGTGAATTTATTCTTTCGTTTCTTAAATAAGGTAAAATAACATTTTGTGCGCTATTGGTTGATTGATAAATTATTTTGCCGCTATCAATCATAATATATTTATTTTTTGGGGTTTTAATCAAAAAGCAGTCAGCATTTTCAACGTCAAACATTATTATTTCAAGATTATTTTGAAAATGAGCGGGTTTAATAAAGCTTATAAGAAAAATTAAAATACAAGAAATAAAGATGATTATATGTTTTGTTTTTTTAAAATTATTTTTTAAATTTAAAATAAATAATAAAATTAAAATCCAAAAACTAAATATCTGAAAACTATTAAAGCCCATTGTTGCAATAAGAGAATATTTAAAAGATGAGAAAAATTCGCTTATTTTGACCAACAAACTAATCAGAGGGTTTGCAATTGTGTCAAAAATTAGAACACAAAAATCGGAAATTTTGGGAACAAGGGCTAAAATCGAGCTCAAAAATCCTATAAAACTTAATATACCAATAAATGGCACAACGGCGATATTGGCAAATATGCTCAAAGGTGCAAGATTGTTAAAATAATGCATTTGCAAAGGTATTACCCATAATTGTGCAATAAAGGGTACGCAAATTAAGGAGGCAAGATTAACAGGGGAAAATAGGAATAAAATATATTTTTCAAAACGAGTTTTGTTTTTGTTTTTTTCTTTATATTTTTCATCTTGTTTTTTGAATTTTTCTATAATAACAGGGCAGCAAATAATTAAACCCAATGTCACTATAAAAGATAGTTGAAAACCAATATCAAAAATCATTTTTGGGTTAAAAAGGAGAATTAAAAATCCGACAAATGAAATAAGAGCAATTGAGTCTGTGTCTCTATCTATTAATTTGCCAAATAATACAAACAAAAGCATTAAAGAAGCTCTTAAAATGGAGGGTGGAAAACCTGTCATAAATGTATATAAAATAACAAAAACGCCGCCTGTTAGAATTGAGAGCTTATACGGTAATTTTATTAAACTTGCAATCCACCACCAAATTCCATAAATTAGGGCAACATTTAAACCGCTTGCAGCTAAAAGATGTAATAATCCTGAGTTTTTAAAATTTTCTTTTATGCTTTCATCAGGGTTTATTGTTTCATCTCCAAAAACAATTCCGCCCAATATTTCTAAATTTGGTGATTTTATATTTTTGGAGTGTTGTTTAATGATTTTCTCTCTTGTTTTTTCAAAGTTAGCTAAAATATGATACCAATTGTTTTTTAAATTATGGTTAAAGCTTGATGTTTTTATAAGTTCAAGTTCATTGTCATTGGAATAAAATACACTATAGCAATCATTATTTGAAAGATATTTTTTATAGTCAAATTGATAAGGATTTGTTGCTTCTTTTGGTGTTCTTAGTTTTCCTTTAATTCTAACTTCATTTCCAATTTTTATTATGTTTTCAATATCTTTGTCATAATTGATGCTGACAAGAATTTTAGAATGAATGTCTGAAAATGTTTTATTGAAAATTTTAGCTTTTGTTGTATCAAGATAAAATTCTATTTTGTGATTTTTATATGAAATATCTTTTGAGCTTATAATTTTACCTTCTATTTCAGCTTTTGAGCAATTTATGTCCTTTAAAATATCTTCGTTTTTATCTAAGTTGACTCTAATAAAGCCGGCAAAAAATATTAAATATAAAATTAATATTTTCTTTTTATCATAATCAAAAATAAAAATTAAAATAGCTAAAATAACGAAAGCTATAAGGGCAAATATTATTGCATTGTTATGAAAACAGCCTAATGCGCCAAAAATATAGAATAGCGAAAATAATATAGTGAAATGTTTTTGGTGGAAAAAAGTTTTTGTGCTTGTATTCATTTTAATCAAATAATGCGCTTATGAATTCGTTTTTATCAAATTCTTTAACATCATCTATGCCTTCGCCAACCCCAATTAATTTTGTTGGCAGTTTAAGATTTTTGGCTATTGAAAAAATAATTCCGCCTTTTGGTGTGCCGTCGAGTTTTGTTATAGCTATTGCTGAAATATCAACGGCTTCATTAAATACCATTGCTTGATTTAAGCCATTTTGTCCTTGAGTGCCGTCTAGTACAAGAATTGTTTCAAGATTATCATTTTCAAGTTTTTTAGCTATAACATTTTTTATTTTTTTCAATTCTTCAATAAGATTGAATTTGTTTTGTAGTCTTCCTGCGCTATCAATAATTACAACGTTATAATTATCTTTTCTTGCCATATCTATTGCCCTAAAGGCTAGTGAAGCGCTATCTGCTTTGTCTTCTCTTAAAATATCAACTTCGGCTCTTTTAGACCAAACATCAAGCTGTTCTTCGGCGGCTGCTCTAAAAGTATCTCCTGCAACAAGAAGAACTTTTTGTCCTTGGTTTTTAAATTTATGGGCAAGCTTACCGATTAGAGTTGTTTTTCCTGCTCCATTTACACCCACTACAAAATAAATATTGATTTTGTTTTTATCAAATTTTAGTTTTTCATCAGGTGCATTATTTAAAATATTAATAAATTCTTCTTTTAAAAAAGGCTTTAGTTCGGAAGATTTAATTTTTTTATTTTTTAATTTTTCAACAAGTTCAACCGATAAATCCACTCCCAAATCTGCCTTAATGAGCATAGATTCTATATCATCAAACTCATATTCATTAATTATTTCATCATTTGCAATTGATACTACATTATTGATTAATGAACCTATAGTTTTTGATAATGCGCTTTTAAGAGTGTTTTCTTTTTTTTCTTCGTTTTTATTTTTTTTAAAAAAATTAAACATATTTTTCAACTACTCTGGCTAAAATACCGTTTATAAATGATGGTGAATCATCTGTTGAATATTTTTTAGCAAGCTCTAGAGCTTCATCTATAACAACTTTGTGCGGTGCATCTTTGATGAATACAAGTTCTGTTATAGCAATTCTTAAAATATCTTTGTCAATTTTGAATAATCTGTCTATATCCCAACCAAAAGCAAATTCGCTTATAATTTTATCAATTTCTGCTTTGTTTTTTTGATAATCGCTGCAAATTTTCAAAATATAGCTTTTAACATCTTCTTGAGATGATAGGGTGCATAATTCAGCAATATCAAGTGCGCTCATTGTTTTTTCGCTTGCATTTATCATAACATCAATTTTTGCTTCTAAATCTGATGTTAGCGGAAGCGCCACAGGGATGTTTTGACAATCAATAGGACGAGAAAGATTGTCAGGATGGTTGTTTTCAAAAACTATAATTTGATTTTTAATTTCGTTTAATTTTGAAATACACATTGAAATTTCATCACTTGATGATGAGATTAATGTTCTAACAGATTTTAAAATGATAGATGAAAAATCTTCATTTTTATATTTTTCTAAATTTTTGTCTAATTGGGAGAATAATATAAGTGCTAATTCTCTGCTTGCTCTTCTTGCTTGCATAGTTTAAATTCCTTTTTTATTTATATTTTTCATTATATTGAAAACACATCTATTTTCATAGAATTTTTTTAATTGTTTCAACATATTTTGTTATAATTTTTTCTTTTTCGTAGTTTTTTATTGATTTAAGTGTGTTTTGTGAAATTTTTTCTTTTTTTTCAAGGGAAAAGTTGTTGATTTTAGATAAAATTTCTTTTATTTCTTTAATGTTTGGATTAATTAAAAAACCATTTTCATTGTTTTTGATTATGCCATCTATACCTTCGTTTTTAATTCCTATGGTAATTAAGCCTCTGGACATTGCTTCAAGATAAGATAAACCAAAGGTTTCTTTAATGGATGGAAGAATAAAAACATCGTTTTCGTCTAATTTTTCATAAATTAAATTGTGGTTTATATGGGGCATAATTTTTATTTTATTTTGAAGATTTAATTTTTTAATTAGTTTATTTAAGTTTTTTTCTTCAGTTCCTTTTCCATAAATTTCATATTCAAAATCAAAATCAACATCTGCCAGAGCTTTGATTACAAGGTTAAGATTTTTTCTTTTGATTAATTTTGATAGAGTGATTATTTTTAATTTTTTGCTATTGAATGATTTTTTTTCTTTTATATTTTCTTTTTCAATAAAAGATGGAAGAATAAAATCTGCTTTTAGTTCTCTTTTTAAAAATTCGCTTCTTGCGCCTATTAGGGTTGAATTTTTGAGGGCTTTTTTTAGTTTATTTTTAAAATAAATGCTGTATTTAAATTCTTTTAAAACTCTAAAATCGCTGTAATGAAGAACTGAAATTCTTGGAAGATTTAATTTTTTGTTGATTAAGTCAGCGTAAATGTGTCCTAGGGGCATATGAGAGATAATTATATCAAAATCATTTTCTAAATTTAAATTGTTGAATAAAAATGGTATTAAAAAATTTTTATTATAGATTTTTATTCCTTTTTGCAAATATACTCCTGATTTAAAAATTTTATGTCCTCTTATAAAGGTGTTAAATAAAAAATTAGGACGAACAATTTCAACTAAAATATTTTTTTCCTTGAGTGCAAGCGAAAAATCCTCTAAAACCGATGGAAGTGTACTATCAGATTTTAGAGGATATAAATCGCTAATTAATAGTATTTTCATTATAATTTTTCAAAGTCACAAACTACGCTAAATTTTTTGTTTAATTTTGATAATAAAGCCAGTCTGTTGTTTTTGATTTTTTCATCTTTATCCATAACTAAAACTTTATCAAAGAATTGAACAATTGGATTTATTAAAGTTTTTAGAGATTGGATATATAAATCAAGATTTTCTATATTTGCATTATGGTTTTCAATTGCTTCGAATAGAGCTTTTTCTTCATCTAAAACAAATAAAGTGCTTGAAATATTTTCAAAAGAATTGTTTTTCAAAATTCTTTTAACTCTTGTTGCATTTTCTTTAATTAATTCAAAATCAGGGTTTGTTTGATATTTTGTTAGAATTTTTGCCCTTTCAATAAAATTAACTAAATCTTTCAATGGGTTAAAGCTTGAAATTGAATTGACAACTTGAACTTGGAAATCTTTTTCATACATAAACAACAATCTTTGTATGAAAAATTCTTTTAATTCATCCAGAATTGTTTCTTCTAGTTCAATGTTAAATTCTTTTGATAATAATTCAAGAGAATATTTAATAATATTTTCTAAATCAAGATTTAGGTTTTTTTCAATAACTGTTCTTAAAACGCCAATTGCAGCACGTCTTGCGCCAAGAGGGTCGTTAGAGCCCGTAGGGCGTTTTTTCTTTTTATCACCTTGGGTTGAAATAAATAAAGCACAAATTGTGTCTATTTTATCTGCTATAGAAACAATTTGACCTGTTATTTCGCTTGGAAGGTCTGAATTTGCTCCAAGAGGGAAGTAATGTTCGCAAATTCCTTTTGAAACGGAATTATTTTCATTGTCTTTTTGAGCGTAATTTTGACCAATGAAACCTTGAAGCTCTGTGAATTCAAAAACAAGTTTTGTAGATAAGTCGCATTTTGATAATAAAGCACATCTTAAAATGTCGGAATTATCTTTAATTGATAATTTATCACACATGAATTGAGATAAATTAATCATTCTTTGAGTTTTATCAAAAAGTGAGCCAAGACCTTTTTGGAAAGTCATACCTTTAAGATTGTCTAGTTTATCTATAAGTTTTGTTTTTGTGTCTTCATTATAGAAAAATGCTCCGTCTTCAAGCCTTGCAGTAATAACTCTTTGGTTGCCGGCTTTAATGTTTGAAAAATCATCGCCGACATAGTTTGCCATAGTTATAAATTTATTAGATAACTTGCCTTCGCTATTCCATAAAGGGAAGTATCTTTGGTGTTGAGTCATAACTGTTGTAGTAACTATTGAAGGGATTTGAAGATATTTTTCATTGAATTCACACAAAACAGGCACAGGCCATTCTGTGATAAAGGTTATTTCTTCTAATAAATCTTCTAAATTTTCAAATTTTATTTCAAGATTGTTATCTTGAGCGCATTTTTTTGCAAGATTTACAATGAGTTCTTTTCTTTCATCTTGATTAGCTATGACATTACCTTTTTTCAAGATTTCAAGGTAATTTTTAGGTTCATCTATGGTTATATATCTGTTTTTAGAGTATCTGTGACCTTGTGTTTTGTTTGTTGCTTTTTTATCAAGGATATTTAATTCAATTACATCGTTTCCTAAAATAGCAACAACATTTTCAATAGGACGAGAGAATTTTTCTGTATTATCTGCCCAGCGCATAAAATGCGAACCTTGCATTTTTAAAATTAAAGACTCAATATTGTCTTTTAATATTTCGGCTGTAGTTTTGCCTTTTATTTCAATTTTTGCCCAGATATAGTTATCTTTTTCGTATAACATTGAGGTTTCAATGTTGTTTTTCTTAGCAAAACCAATAGCTGCAGGGCTGAATGTACCATCTTGATTTTTTGCAACAGATAGAATAGGACCTTTGACATCTTTTTCAATGTTTTCTTGTTTATCGGCCAAATCTGAAACAATTACTGCTAATCTTCTTGGAGTAGCATAAACTTTGATGTCGCCATAAATAAGGGCATTTTCGTTAAATAATTTTTCAAATGAGCTTTTTAGCTGCATAATTGCGCTTGGAATGAATTTATATGGAAGCTCTTGAACCAATATTTCCAGTAAAAAATCTTTTCTCATAGTAAGTAAATTATATTATAAAAAATTAAAACAAAACACAGACTTAAAAAAATATATTAAGAAAATGCAACAAAAACGTTACAATAATAAAAATTCTTTTGAAAAAAAATCCATTATGTGTCAAATTATAAATAAAGAGATTATTGGGTTTATATATTTTGTTAATTCAGGAAGTGGAAATAGTTGAAATAACTGACGAGCAGGCTTACAATGCTAAACTTTTAGCAAGTTCTTTGTCTGAAAGTAAAGCAAGAAAAAGGGCCATGATAGACATGCTCGGTATTTCATGTGCTATAAGTTATCTTAACGCTAAGAAAGTTAGAATAGACACTAAAAGAAGTGTTTATAAAATTCCGCTTTTGTTTGAAGAGTTTAAAATAACTGACATATATCATAGCAACTATAGAATTGATGTCATAACTTTATATCGAGAAAAAACAATAAAAATTCCAAAAATTCATTCTGAAATGGATATAATGCCTCATTTTTATTTTGTTGTGCAAATTGGTGCAAAAATAAAAGAAGCTAAAATGATTGGTTTTATTGATTCAAAAAATATCACCAATTGTTCATCTGATTCAAAATTTTATTATCCGACTTTGGATATGATATTTGATATAAATAAATTTATAAATTTAACTCGTCATTCAATTCCGACAAAAACATTGTTAGGCAAACATACTGATTGTATGGGATTGTTTTTGAAGTTCATAGATAATGACCTGTCTTCATTGTATAAAAGACAGATGATTCAACATTTAATGAATTGTGATTCTTGCAGGGCTCGTTTTATTGACGCTGTTGAGTTTGAAAAATTGGCTAACAATATAAAATATTATCCTGATATAATAAGAAAAATTGATTCAAAGGTTAAGACAGAAAATGTTTCGTTAGAGCTAAAAGCTCCACCTAGGGCAATGACATTAGAAGAAAGCCTTGAAAATGCTGTTATAGATGAAAAAGACGAAGCATTGGACGAGCCTTTTATAGATATTGAGCAGGACGAACAGGAAAAAAGAGAAGATTTTTCCGATAAAGAAAAACCAAAAACTGTTCAAATGTTCGATTTGGCTTCTGATGAGACAAAAAAACAAATAAGTAAAAATTTAATTGATTCCATTTTTAGTGAAATTCCAAAAATGGAATTACCTCAAATAAAAACTGTAGTTAGTGCAAAGCATAGAAGAACATTATTGATTATAGCCTTAATCTTTATTGTGTTAGGAAGTTTTGCTTTTATTTCAATAAAAGGAAGCAGTGAAAATCTCGAAGAAAATCAACCAATGGCAGATTTTGAAGAGGTTAGCGAAAATTACGACAATTCTTATGATTATTCATTGCCTTCTGGCGCTCATCAAGCACAGCTTATTCCTAAAGAAACAAATATAAATGATTTTGTTATAAATCAGCCTGTTTCAACAAAACCAACTTATACGCCGACTGTGACGAAGGTTTCTTGGGAAGCTCCTGAAAGCATAGTGAAGAAAGACAGCTATATTAAATTTTTACAGCTGGTAGGAAAAAATATTAAATTAAATCTGCAAAACGATTTACTTTTAGTCAATGATATTCCTATTAATAAAACTGTAAAATTAGATATAAAAATTTCACCTAATGGTGATATTGATGATATTAAATTGTCAGCATCATCTGGTACGGTTTCTATTGATGACGCAATCAAGAAAGTCATAAATGATACTTTGACATATATGAAACCGCCAAGCAGCGGGCTTATTTCTAAAACTGCCGATGTTACCTTGGTGGTTGAATTAAAATAGACATATAAAATTAGTTGAGGCAAATATGGAAATTAATCAAAATTATAAAAACCTTGAAGCAAGCTACCTTTTTTCAACAATTGCAAAAAAGGTTAAGGATTTTGCTGAAAAAAATCCTGATAAAAAAGTTATTCGTCTTGGTATAGGTGATGTTACAAGACCATTGTGTAAAAGTGTTGTTGAAGCAATGAAAAAAGCAGTTGATGAAATGGGTACTTTTGAGGGTTTCCATGGGTATGGCCCTGAACAAGGTTATGATTTTTTAAAAGAAAAAATTCAAGGTTATTATAAAGAAAAAAATGTTTCTTTAAAGCTCGATGAAATATTTATTTCAGATGGTGCAAAATCTGATTTGGGAAATATTTTAGATATATTTTCAAAAGAAAATACTGTTTTAATTCCGGATCCTGTATATCCTGTTTATGTTGATACTAATATTATGCAAGGGCGAAAGATAATTTTTGCACAAGCAAATCAGGAAAATAATTTCCTTCCTTTGCCAGATGATAATCAAAAAGCTGATATTGCATATATTTGTTCTCCGAATAACCCGACCGGTGCGGTTTATAGTAAAGAACAGCTAAAAAAATGGGTAGATTGGGCAAACAAAAATAATGCGGTAATTTTATATGATGCCGCTTATGAATGCTTTATCAGCGATAATAATTTGCCAAGAAGCATTTTTGAAATAGAGGGTGCTAAAACTTGTGCTATAGAATTTTGTTCGTTATCTAAAACAGCAGGTTTTACAGGTACTCGCTGCGGTTATACTATTGTTCCTTTTGAATTAAATTTTGGTGATATGAGCTTAAATAAAATGTGGCTAAGAAGACAAACAACTAAATTTAACGGTGTTCCATATATCGTTCAAAGGGGCGCAGAGGCTGTGTTTAGCGAACAAGGACAAAAAGAAATCAAAGAAAATATTGATTATTACAAAAAGAACGCTAAAATAATCGCTGATACTCTTGATAAACATAATATTTGGTATACAGGCGGTATTCATTCGCCTTATATTTGGTTAAAATGTCCTAATAATATGACAAGTTGGGAATTTTTTGATTTTCTTTTAGAAAATGCCCAAGTTGTAGGTACCCCAGGGGCTGGTTTTGGAAAAAACGGTGAAGGATTTTTCCGCTTAACTTCTTTTGGTACTAATGAATTAACTAAAGAAGCAATGGAGCGATTAGATAAAATATTAACTGACTCTTGCAAATAAATTATGTTTATAGCAAAATAATTTTGTAGTTGCGGAAGTAACTCAATTGGTAGAGTACCTGCCTTCCAAGCAGGCTGCTGCGGGTTCGAGCCCCGTCTTCCGCTCCATAAAAGACATCTTGCGTAAGAGATGTCTTTTATTTTTTGGTTTAAAAATCGTCCTAATAAACTATATATTTTCTAATTGCTTGAAAAATATTTTGTTTTAATATATAACTTATCTACACTAATTAATAAGAAAAGTAGCAATATACAGCGGTCTTATTTTATTAATTACATGAGTCTTGTAAACATAGAGAATTTGCCCATCATAAGATAAATTTCAAGCATAATTAACAAAATAAAACTTTTCGTAAAGAAATGTAAAATTTTGTGTTAGAGTGTTCTTGTTAGAGCAAAAATTATGATTTATAAAACTTTTAGTTACAGCATGAATTTTTAGGAGTCATTGTGTATGAAAATCAATGGAATATCTTCATTTCAATTAAACAAGGCAGAAAAACAAAAACTTAAAAAACAAAATATACAAAATCCTTTATATAAAAATGATTATGGTTTGGATTCTATTGCTTTTGCAGGAAAGAAAAAAAAGCCGGGGTTAAAGCAACGTATAGCTGCAAGATTTGCGGTTGCTCTAATTACGCTTTCAAATGTATTCAATTTAGCAGGATGCGCTCCTCAAAAAGCTAATTCTCAACCAGAGGAAGCTGCTTCAAGTTCTATTGTAGAAGAATATAATGATGATAGTCTTGAAACAAAAGAAGATAACAATGATGAAACCGTAATCTATCTTGATCCTGAGCGTGAAGCTTTTATTAATCCTCTTTATGATGAAATAGCTAAACCTGAAAATATAATCGACGGTACTGTAAGAAGTGAAAGAGCGGGCGACGCTGATCATTTTGTTGCTGAAAGTTCACTTGGTGCTAATGATGAAAAAGGTGGCGTTGCTTGGTGTGGCGCTTATGTTTCAAGCATTTTTGAAAATTCAGGCGTAGAATTGTCTGATTGGTATGATAATGTGTGTCAAGATGTTAACCGTGATGGCGTTAAAGATTCTTGGACTGTTAAATATGTAAGGGAAGCAGCAGAAGCAAATAATGCAATGATAACAGGTGATAAAGCCATGGTTGGAGACATTTGCTTCTTGAATTCTCATCATATGGGTATTGTTTGTAAAACAGAAAAAGACGGAACAATTCTTGTAATTGCAGGTAATAGTTCAGATAGAACATTGATATATGCAGTACAACCACAAGATTATGATAAAGTTGCTTTTGCTGATACTACAGGAAGAGATAGAACAAACGTTAATAATTTAGCTGAGGCTGTATATGGTGAAGAAATGGATTATAATGTGTTTACTAAAACACCTGATAATATAGTTCCTCTTGAGCAATATAAGCCTTGTGATAATGATACAGAAAGACAATGGTACGTGCCTGATGACGGTTTTAGAGAATTTTTAGAAAAACAGGATGATTGCCCTGCTACTTCAAAAAAACCAGATCCAAAACCGGATCCAACGCCGGCTCCAACTCCGGCACCGACACCGGCACCAACACCGGCACCAACGCCGGCACCAACTCCGGCTCCAACTCCGGCTCCGACACCGGCACCAACTCCGGCGCCAACCGATTTGCCAACAGATGTTCCAACTGATGTTCCAACTGAT
>CALURR010000010.1 GCA_944323195.1 Candidatus Gastranaerophilales bacterium | reverse complement strand
TGTTTTACCGTGGTCAACGTGACCAATAGTACCAACGTTAACGTGTGGCTTGGTTCTTTCATATTTTTCTCTAGCCATAAGATAAGTTCTCCTTCTTTCTTATTTTAATTAATTTATTTCGTAATTTATAAATAAAGATATGGGCAGAGGTGGATTCGAACCACCGTAGTCGTATGACGGCAGATTTACAGTCTGCTCCCTTTAGCCACTCGGGCATCTACCCATATCTAAAAAATTCTTTTAGATAATTGATTATTGAATATTCAGTTTTCAATTTGCAATTATTAATTTTATTTAATTTGCCCTTGATGAGATTTGAACTCACGGCCTCTCCCTTACCAAGGGAGTGCGCTACCCCTGCGCCACAAGGGCAAAAGGCAATTTCTTAAATTATTAAAAAAAGCCGATGATGGGACTCGAACCCGCAACCTACGGTTTACAAAACCGTTGCTCTACCATTGAGCTACATCGGCAATTTCCATAAATATATATTATTGTGGACATAAAAAACTGTCAAGCATTAATTTTTTAAAAAATAAAAATTGCAAATTCTAATGTGTTTGTTGTATTATTAATTAAAAATATAAACTTCCTTGTTGGATTATGGATAACATGCTGGTATAATTTAATTAATTTATAGAAAGTTTATTTATGCAAGTAGCTAATGCTCTAAATAACAATATACGAATTTTATTTAACCCCAAACTTGAACCATTTAAATTGTTTGATTTCTTGATGGTAAAATCAGATGAGGACAGATACTTGGCGCAAATCATTGAAATATATGATGATAAATTTGACTCATCTCAAAATGTTGCGAAATTAAGACTATTCTATAAAATAACTCTTAACAATGAAGTTATGCCATATGACAATTTCACCCCTAATAGAGAATGTGAAATTGTTAAAATAAAACAGGATGAAGTTGAAAATTTCATAAACCAAGATAAAAAAACGTTTATTTTTGGTACAAACACAAAAAGTTCAACCTCACTTAATGTTCAATATGACTTTTTTAACAACAATCCTATAGTCTTAGCTGACAAGGTAGATAATTCGAATGCTATATCACTTAATTTAGCCAAAAAACTTTCTTGTGAAAAACATGTAATAATTATTGATTCTACGGGTGTTATCGATTTTGAAGAAGCGCAAAAAATTAAAGCTTCTAAAAATTTTAGATTACCGCTAAATTTCTCTACAATAGATTTTATTTTTGATAAATGTTTATCTGATGCAAGTTTAGAATTTCAACAAATTGCAGGTTCTATTATTCTTGAAATTAAAAAATTTGCAAAAAGACAAGCCTTTGAATTTATTCCTTTTAATCTTTTTGTAAGAGTTCTTTTAGAACAATATAAAGCAACTCCATATCCTGAACTAAAACTATTATTAGTTCGTCTAAAAAAATATCAAATGGATGAAATTTTCGCCAAAACAAAAAAAGAAGTGGAAACTCTTTTTAAAACCATAGAAAAAAATCCTATAACAATAATAGATATTTCAAGCGTAAATACACTATGGCAAAAAGCATATTTGGAATATTTTGTAAATACAATTGAAGAAAATGTTTATTTAATTACAAGAATAAACGACGAAAATTGTGACGTTGATTTAATCAACAAGATATATACAGAAAAGAAAAACATACACTTTATTCCTAACGTTTCTTACAACTACAAGAAACTTCCGTCCATAATGCAGTATTGCAAAAATTACATTCTGCTTCCCAGCTTATATCAAAGAACAGATTTTCTAAATGCAAATTTTGCACTTGCAAACCTTATTTCTGACGGCTGTATAATTTTCGGAGAAAATACAGACAACTTCTTATATCTTGCAAAAGATTATACTCTTGAAACACAAGAAAAAAGAAAAAACTACAGAAAAATAGCTCTTTCTATGGCAAATTCTGATAATCAATCACAACAAAATCAGAATACCAACCAAGAACACAAGCAAAAAAATGACTCACAAAAATTAATCGATGAACTAAAAGAACTCGAAGAAACTCAAATAAAATTAAAAGAAGAACAAGATATGGTTTTCAATTCTGAAGACCAATCAAATAAAGAACCTGTTTTTGAAAATGAAAATTTTGAAAAATTGGAAAACCCCAAAGCTCAAAAAGATGAATTTTCAGAAATATCAGAACAAAATGAAACCAAAGAACATGACGATTTTAGTGTAGAAGACAATAAAGACACTAAAGCTCAAAAAGATGAATTTCAACCAATAGAAGAAGTAAATGCTCAACCTATCGAAGAAGAAAACAAAAATCCGATAGAGCAAGAAAATGAAAAAGAAGAAATTAAAGATACAATCATAAATCTTGAAGAAGATGAAAGCATTTTAGATGCTTTTGATGCCATAAGCATTAAAGAAGAATCTATAAAAACTCAAGACGAAGAACAAAATCTTGATGAAAAATTGGCAAATGAAATGGCCGAAAGAAAAGAAAAAGATGCAATCTTAAAAGAAAAATTTAACTTCAATGATGCTCAATTAATAGATCCGGATGAAACTACATACGAAAATTCGACAAAAACAAAGATTGTAGATGAAAAACAAGATGAAGAACTAAACTTGTCAGACGAAGAACTAGACTTTTTCCAAATAGCAAAAGAAAGTTCTATGCAATATGAACAAGAAGAACTAAAAAACGAAAAAATTATTGTTGACGATGTTGAATATAAAACAAAAAATGATACTCAAGACAATAAGAAAAAAGATGAAATAAATAATTCATCAATAAGTCAACCAAGCAATGACAACGATATAGACTTAAATGAAATCGCAAACAATTCAATTGATGCAAGCTTTAACGAAATTATTGACAAAAAACCCCAAGAAAGTTCACAAATTATCAACATAAACGAAGAAGTAAACATCAATATAGATAAAGCTGCTCCAATTGAAAAAGAAAACTTACCCATATTTAAAGAAGAACAAAACGAAACCCCATCAGAAACATACAAAATAGGCGATATTGTAATTCATAAAAAATATGGCAAAGGCACTGTTGTAAAAACAATTAAGTATGAAGAAAGACAACTTCTTCAAATTGAATTTGAACAATCAGGCAAAAAACTGCTTGATCCCAAAGTAGCTGATATAAAACTAGAACAATAATAAAATGGGTGACGAAAACAAACAGTTTGAAGCAAGTCAGCAAAAACTAAGAAAAGCAAGGGAACAAGGGCAAGTTGTTAAATCAAAAGATTTATCTATAGCTATTGCCATAATTGTTATGTTTTCCTTTATATATCTTATTTCACCGCTAATTTGGGAGCAACTAAGCGCGTTGTTTAGAATTATCTATGAGCAAATTCCAAACAAACACCTTGATGAAATAGGCTATGCTTATCTTTTCACTAAAACAGTTATACCCACAGCTCTAATCCTGCTTCCAATTTTAGTTTTAGCTTCCTTTGTCGGAATTTTGGGCGACATGATACAAATTGGACCATTGTTTACAACAAAACCAATGGAATTTAACGCCGAAAAATTTAACCCTACAAAATATTTTAAAAATTTAATGAGCCCAAAGACCCTTTTCGACCTATTTAAAAATATAGCAAAAGTTATTGTTCTGGGTATTATTGGTTATATGGTCTATTCAGAACATTTTGAAGACATCCTGATGTTAGCTGCTATAGATAATCATTTTGCAATCTTAATTCAATTTGGCGCATTAATTTTAGATTTCGTTGTAAAAGCAGGAATAGCTTTTTTAATTATAGCTGCCGCTGATTATGGCGTTACAAAGTGGAAATTTCTTCAAGACCAAAAAATGTCCTTTAAAGAAGTAAAAGATGAATACAAAAACTCTGAAGGCGACCCTAATGTTAAAGCAGCCCTAAGACAAAGAAGACAACAACTTTTACAACAAAAAATGATGGACGCTGTTACCACTTGCGATTTTGTTGTAACCAACCCAACACACGTAGCATGTGCCATTAAATATGACGCAAAAACAATGGAATCGCCTATGCTTGTGGCAAAAGGTACAGAATTGTTTGCCCAAAAAATCAAACAAATTGCAAGAGAGCATAACATTCCCGTAATCGAAAACCCGCCTGTTGCTCGTGCATTATTCAGGCTAGTTGACATAAACAGACAAATTCCGCCTGACCTATATAAAGCAATAGCAGAAATCCTTATCTTTGTTTACAAACTCAAGAAAACAACGGCTCAACAACAAGAAATTATCAGAAAAACAGCTATTGAAAAAGGCGATATACAAGCACAACAAAAACTGCAAAAGAAAAGAAATGAATCGCTTAAAAAATTCAAATCTATGGAAAATGAAAATGACAACACTAATTAAAAAGGCAATCTTTAAAGATTGCCTTTTTAATATTTATTTTTTAAATCTTTCGGGATATTTTGCAATTCCTAAAGATAACGAAGGAATATCCAAATAATCTGTTTTTAATTCTATATAGCACATTCTTTTTTGCTGTTCTTTTTCAACTATTTTTAAAACTTCGTCAAATTCTTTATTTGTTGAAACAGATGCACTATAACAATCGCCCTTAAAAGCTCTAGGCAGCATTTCATAATTCCAACAAGCAATATCATTATATTTATAATTTACATCATCACATAATATTCTTTCAACAGTATAACCTGAATTATTAATTACAAATATAATCGGTTTCAAATCATTTCTCATCATTGTTGAAATCTCTTGAAAAGTTAATTGATGAGCACCATCACCTGTCATTAAAATTGTTCTTCTTTTTCTATCTGCCATAGCACACCCTTGCGCACAAGGCGTTGCCCAACCAATTGAACCCCATAAAATTTGATTTTCAATTGAAACATTTTTCGGTAATTCCATTGGAATTGCTCCAAAAGGAACAAGACCCACTTCGGTTAAGAATATATCGTTCTCTTTTAAAAACTCATTCAATCTTGGATAAATGTATTCAGCGCTAAGAGGCTTTTCTTCATTTAATTCTGATTTAGAATATTTTAAGGTACGTTTTAATTCAAGATTTGATTTATAATCTATCTTTTCAGTCAATCTTTTAAACACATCTTTAATTAAAACATTTTCAAATCTTTTCCCTTTAATTTCAGTATAATAAGGCTGAATATTAATAGCTTCTTCAAGGTCAAATTCAAGACTAAAACCCATGGTGTTTAAATCTGAAATAACAGTTCCTGAAGCTATTACGCAATCAGAAGAATTTAAATTTTCATAACAAATTTCATTATCTAGTTTACCAACATACACACCAAGATAATTTTTCTTATCATTTTGAACAACATCCATGCCCCTCAACAAGGAACAACTTGGAATAGACGTTTTTTCAATAAATTTATTTATTTCATCAACCGCATTAAATCTTCTTGTTAAAACATCAGCTAAAACAATTGGATTTTTAGATTTTTTAATTTCTTCAATAATTAAATCAACAACAGTTTTTAAATTATCTTCATCAGAATAAATTTCTTCAAGCTTAAAGTCATCTTCAATTTCAATCGAACAAACATCCATAGGAATTGCAATATATACAGGCTTTTTTGTTTTAACCATAATATTCAACAATCTATCTATTTCTGTTTTAGCATTTTCTTTATTTAAAAAAGCTGTAGCTTCAACAACATTTGAATAAACCTTTTCAAAAGCTCTGTAATCAACCCTATCAAGATTATGATGTAGGCGAATTTTATTTTCTATATATTTTGTTGAAGGTATTCCAACAATTTTTACTATAGGAACATTTTCAGCCATTGCCCCTGCTATAGCATTCATCGCAGACAACTCACCAACACCATAAGTTGTTACAATAGCACCATATCCTTTTGTTCTGGCATATCCGTCAGCAGCATAGCCAGCATTTAATTCATTAGTTGATCCTATCCAATTTACGTTTTTATTTTTCTCAATTGCTTCTACTATATCAAAATTATAATCCCCCGGAAGCCCAAATATTTCTTCAATACCAAGAGAGTTCAATCGTTCAATCAAATAATCCGCTACTTTAATTTTTGCCATTGTTGTTAATACCTCATTTTAATATAGTCTTAAAAGGCGATATTTTCATATCGCCTTTAATCTAATTTATTTAGCTAATGCTTTTTTAACTTCTTTTTTGTATTTTTCAACATTTGGTTGTAAAACTTCATCTAATGCTCTTTCAAGCGGAGTAAAATCGCCTTTTTGAGCTCTTAAAAGCCAACCGGTGTATAGAGTTTCAAAATGTTTTAATTCAAAAAATCTTGCAACAGATTTCATTGATAAATCTTCTAAGACAATTTTTGAAACAGGATGTTGAGCACTATAAGCGCTAATTACACCTTCCATAACAGCATTCATAACTTTATCAGCTGTTTTTACATATACAAAAGTGAAGAATGAGTCTGTGTTATTAACATCTAAATCAGCTTCAGCATTGTAGTGTAAATATCCCGGGCCAACATTTGTATCTGTAGAAATTCTTGCTTTTAGAGACTCGTTTTTCAATTGTTTTTCCCATAGAGTTGTTCCAAAAAATTCATCACCAAAATATTCAACAAAATGTTTGTTTTTGCCCATGTTTTTAGCTTTTACATTAAATTTTGCGAGTTGAAGCGCTTCGTTTTCTTCAACATTTGGATTTAAAAATTCTTTTTGAGCTTCTAAAGATGCTTCAAGCAATTCTTTTACATCTTCTTTTTTAACTCCCAAGAATAATAGAGTGAATATTGTAGCGTCATCTAAAATTGAAAATCTTCCGCCAACATCATCATGAACATAGCCTGATAATTTAATATCACCACTATCTACAATTCTTCTTAGGGCAGATTTATCGGAATTTTTATCAGTCATTGCAACGAATTGATTAGAAATATCATTGTTTTTAGTATGACTTATGACAGCTTCTTTAGCTTTTTCATAACCAACAGTAGTTTCTAGAGTTCCGCCTGACTTTGAAACAACCAAAAATAAAGTTTTATCTAAATCTAATCTTGAAATCCATCTATCAAAGCTTAAAGGCTCAACTGATGAAAAGAAATGAACATGTTCATCTATTCCTAATAATTTTGTAATGTTTTCAGTTGTATGACGAGAACCGCCAATACCTAGGATAGCCAAATCAGTATATTTATCACCTTTTGCAGCTTTAACCATTTGTTCCATTTTATCAAGGTTTTCAAGTTCTGTTTTAGGAAGAACTTCAATCCAATTTAAAAATTGGCCAACTTTCCCTTTTCTATTTTTAATATCTTCAACTGCTTTTTGTGCTAA
>CALURR010000009.1 GCA_944323195.1 Candidatus Gastranaerophilales bacterium | reverse complement strand
AACAAATGGAATAAAAGGATTAACAGGAGAAATAGATGCCCTAGATATATCTTCAAGCGAAAATACACTGCCAGATAATATATGTATACTTGAAGATTCAAATAAAATAGGTGTTAAATTATCAAATGGAAATATTGAAGAATTAAATATATCTCAAAAAGCATATAACAGACTTTTTCCAAAAGGCAATGAAAATATCGTAAAACAACAAGATATTGGTGATTGTTATTTGGTTTCTGCCATACATTCAATGATGAAAAATGAGAATGCAAGAGCAATTATATTAAAATGTTTTACTGAAAATGCCGATGGAAGCATAACAGTAAAATTACCTAAAGGAAATTTTGAATTCACTCTTCAGACTGGTGAAGCAGTAACTGATTTTGTTTCTGAAACAAAACTGGTAAATGGCTCTTTAGGTTTTCAGATGCTAGAATATGTATACGGGCTAGAACTATTAGATTCTCAACAAAAAGAAATTTGTCAACAACTCTATAAAGCGCTTAACTCTCAAGGTTTTAGCATAAGGCGCATAGACTATTTAAAATCATTAGAAGAATTTAATTTTGATAATCTTGATGAATTATATAAAAAACTCGATGAAATGCCAGTATTAAACAATGATTTTGAAGATGCTTATATTAATTTCGATGAAGACTACAAACCAAAAGACACTGTTTTAGGAGATTTTATTGACAGTGCAAAAGAATATATACGCAACAAATTCCTAATTCAAACCGATAATGGAATTGAATTAAATTCTGATTATATTAAAGAATTAATAGAAACTGAACAAAAAAACCTAAATGCAATACAACCGGAAGCCAATTCATTAAGCAAACAAATGGAAGACTTGTTAGATTCATCCTTAGCAGAAAAATTAAGAGGAAAGGGCGGATACCCGAGCGATGTATTTACAATGTTTAGTTTTGAAAATTCTGACTACATTTTTTTAGATCAAAAAGCTGCAAATATGCTGCTTGACGAAGATAATTGGTCTAATTATATATTTTGCTGTAGCAATAATCCTTCAACCCCAGACCCAACATCTCCTATTGTAGACAACCATGCTTATTCGCTAAAACCAATTAAAAAAGATGGTGAAATACTTTTTGAAGTTGTAAACCCTTGGAATACAAGTAAAAAACAAATACTTACTTTAGAGCAAATAGAAAAATATTTTAACTATTTGTATTATGCTAAAATAAATTAAAAAGGATAAAATTATGGATAATATTAATAGACTATCTAAAAATTTCAATGAAAAAAAAATTGAAACAAATTCAAAAAAACCTTATGAATTACAACAACTAGAGCAGATTTATATAAATTTTCAATCAAAAGTCCAAAAAAGCGATTTTTGCAATTCTCCAAGAAGATATATAATAGAACTTGAGCAGGTCAAACAATTAAAAGAACTTTCTATGTCATATCAATTAGATGATGAAGCTGAAAAATGGACAGAAAAAGAAAAAGAAATCAAGTCAAAACTTGAAGAATTTGGAATAAAAACAAATAACTAAAGGGGTTATAATGAATAAAATTTTCATATTTTTATATCTTATTGCTTTTGGTAGTTCATTTTACTATCAAAACATGCTCCTTAGCTTAATTTTATTGATAATTGGTCTGGCAATATTAGCTTTTATTCCTTTATATAAAAAATTTATCAAACAAAATATACAACAAAAAATTAAAAACAATTTAAAAGCAATAAATATAAACTCTGCAAACTGGTGGGAATTTGAAGAATTGCCGACTTTTACGAGAGTTAAGGCTAAAAAAGCAGTATGGATTAGAAAACACAACGGCAACTACTCTTCAAAAAATGATTTCTATAAAAAAAATTCGATTAAAGATGAAGACATTGAAAAACTGGATAATATAATATTTTAATCTATATTATATTCTTCCCACTCTTTTGTAACTAAATCCACTTCTTTAATTTTTTTAGCTTCCTTTATCCAACAATCACTTGATTTTATTCTAATTTCAAAACAAGACGAACAACATTTACAATAAGCACTAACTGTTGTTGGGAACCTTCTTCTTGAAGGATTTTCCTCAAAAGCGTCATATGCAATTTCTTCTTCATGTTTTTGATAAATTGAATCAAGATTAATTCTCATCCTAACAGGAATTAATTCAACTCTTTTGCATTTTGGACATTTTTTGACTGTAAAATATTTCGTTAAAACCATGCCCTCTTTTTCATCATAGTCTCTTGAGCCATACGCAAAACTTACAACGGTAAGAAAAATATCTAAATCCTCGCTTGCATAATTATAATAAGGATTAACTTGCGCCACACCCATAATCTCAAGAGATTCAAGAGGAATCTCTCTTATTGTATGAACTTGTATTTTACTTTTTGGTGTCAAAAAATTTAACATAAAACTATCATACTACATTTTTAAACTTTAATCTATATAACCGAATACGAACCTAAAAGTCTGCAATAATTACATTCTTTTTTTATCTCATCCATTGCTTCTTTAATTTTATCTATGCCTTTATCTATGTCAACAAAAAAATTATATTCACCAAAAACCCTTTTTGAAGGACGAGATTCAATATAAATTAAATTAAGATTGTATTTATGAAATATCTTTAACACTTTTAATAAAGCACCTGATTCGTTTTTAGTGTTAAAAGCAATTGATGTTCTCGATATTAAAAAATTTAATTTAATTTCCTTTTTTGACACCAAAACAAATCTTGTTTTATTATCCTTGACATCACCTATATTTTTATCTATCAAATTTAATTTTAATTCTTGTCCTTTATCAGATGAACAAATAGCAGCGTATGTATCATCTTTATTTTCTAACATCATAGCGGCTTGAGCTGTAGAAGAAGCCTCAATTAAATCTATATTTTCATCAAAATTTTCTAAAATATATTTTTGAGCCTGCGCCAAAGCCTGAGGATGAGAAATTATATGTTTAATTTTTTCTTTTTCACCTTTTGAAAAAAGACAGTGTTCAATTTTAATATCAGTCTGCGCCCAAATTTTCACATCAGACAAATAAAGATTATCCAGACTTTGACGGACAATTCCCTCTATAGAATTTTCGATTGGCAAAACTCCAATAAATGTTTCATTTTTATTTAAAATATCTACAATTTTTGCAATAGTTGAAACAGGCTCTATATGATATTTTTGACCCAATACCGAAAGAAATTTTTTTGCTGCAGTTTCGCAATATGTTCCCCTTGGGCCTAAAAAATACAATTTTTCCAAAATTATCTCATCCTCTGAATATCACGTTGAATATCTTTTTTCTTTATGGAATCCCTCTTATCATAAAGTTTTTTACCTTTTGCAAGAGCAATTTCAAGCTTCGCCCAGCGCCCTGAAAAAAACATTTTAGTTGGAACAATTGTGCATTGTTCTTGTTTTATTTTATTTAAAATCTTTAGAATTTCCTTTTTATTCAACAACAATTTTCTATCTCTTCTAGGGTCATGGTTATTTATATTTCCAAACTCATAAGGAGATATATGGCAATTTATCAGATATGCTTCAAGATTGTCTGTTATTTTAATATAGCTGTCTTTTAGGTTAACTTGACCTTTTCTTATAGATTTAATTTCGGTTCCCAAAAGACAAATACCCGCTTCATAAATATCAGAAAGGTTATAATCAAAATATGCTTTTTTATTTGAAGCTATTAATTTATTATTTGTTTCATTTTTCATATAATCAGTATATATTAAAAATTTATATTATGTTACAATTTCTAGTATGAAGAAAAAATTTAATATTGATTTAACTACCCAAAACAAACTTATAATTACAGCCCTCATTATTTCAACAAGTTTAATCGTAGCAATAGCTGTTTGGGCAGTTAACAAAATTAAGATAGAATTAGATGAAAGTTACAGAAGTTTTGGTCAATTGCTAACCAAAACGCTTGCAATTCAAAACTATGAAATTGCTCAAACATCTCTAAACCCAACTGCACTAAGTTTTATAAAAACACATGTTAATTCCATACTTTCATCTACTGATGATATTTCCTATATAACATTCAAAAACAAAGTTGGAGATGTTATATATTCAACCATTGAAAACTACAACAAACGTGCCCAAAAAGCAGATACAAATATTTCTTCTCCAATGCTGGATTCAAACGGCAAATTAGTTGGTACTGTCGAAGTTGGTTTATCTGCTGATTTAGCCAAAAATGTTACACATACAACAAAAAATTCTCTTTTAACAGTTTTTAGTGCAATTTGGCTTGTTTTCACTCTTGTTATTCTGGCAAATGCTTTTTTAATAAGACGAGAATTAACTCTTTTACACCATGGCGTTAAAGAAATTGAACAAGGTAAATTTGGAACAGTTTTAGACTACAACCAAGCCTCAGGAGAAATTAAAGAACTTTTTGACGCATTTAACGACATGTCTAAAAAACTTCATAATTATGAAGAACAAAATATTGACCAATTAACAGTTGAAAGAAATAAATTAGAATCAGTATTAATGAGCATTGCAAACGGAGTTGTTGTATGCGATAACTACGATAAAATTTCTATGATAAATTCTGCAGCTCAAAAAATCCTTAATGGCTCGGAAGCAGAAATTCTAAATACCTCAATTCAAGAATACTGTGATTCAACAGGAGAATTATGTTTCAGAGATAAAATTTCAATATTTAAAAACACACCTCTGGACGTTATTGAAAAAAAACCACTTGAATTCAATGTCAATGTTGATAATAGAATAATTAAATCAATAATTTCACCAATGTATTCTAAAATGCACGATTATTTAGGATATATCATCGTTTTAATAGACATAACAAAAGAAGCCGAAGTTGACAGATTAAAAAATGATTTTATTTCAAATGTTTCTCATGAATTAAGAACTCCGGTTACAATTTTAAGTTCTTACGCCGATACCCTTTATAATTACGGGGAACAATTTAATTTTGAAGAACAAAAAGAATTTATCGGAACAATTAACCAAGAAGTAATAAGATTAAATAAAATGGTTAACGATATTCTTGATTTTTCAAGGCTGGAATCAGGTTCAGAACTGGAAAAAGAAAAACAAGATATAACAGAAACAATCAACAAAATTGCTCAAAGTCACAAAGTCTTAGCTGATGAAAAAAATATTTCAATAACTTTTATCAAAGAAGAAAATTTACCTATGCTTTCATATAACACTCAAAGCATAGAACGAGTTATGAGCAACTTAATCACAAATGCAATAAAATATTCTCCCAACAACTCAAGAGTAAAAATTAGGGCAGAAATCGCTAAAGACCCAAAATACCTTGAAGTTACAGTAGAAGACAATGGTATTGGAATTTCACCCGAACATCAAAAAATGATTTTTGAAAGATTTTACAGAATTGAAAATCAAGTACACACAATTAAAGGTACAGGTCTTGGCTTACACCTTGTAAAAGTAGCAATTGAAAAACATCACCAAGGAAAGGTCTTTGTTAAATCAAAGCTAAACGAAGGTTCGATTTTTGGCTTTTGGCTTCCTATTGATGAAGCTGATGTTAAAGACATTTCTCTAAAAGAACTAAAAGACAAAAGCCTAAACGAAATTACAAAAGAAGAAAAACCGGAAACTTATAAAGAATATAAAATAGAAAAAATTGAAGACTATTCTAAAAAAGCCGAATTTGATGCAAAATTTATCGACATTGACACTAGTTTAATTCAACAAGAACAACCAAAAGAAGAAAAGAAAGAAGAAATATTAGAAGAAAACCCCAACAAAGAAAATCCAATTATTAAAAAACCTGCAAATCAACAAGACATTGACGATGGTTGGGAAATTTCTTTTGAAGTTAGAGATAATTAATCTTCAATTTTGATATTAATCATAACATCTTGAGGATAAACTTCATTGATTAATTCATTAGAAGCATCAATAATACAAAATGAAAATTCTTTTGTTTCAAAAGCCAAATCTTCAAAAGCAATTTTTAGCTCGATAACATTCCTATATGCAATTTTTGAATTTTTAGCAACCCCTTGGCTCCACAACCCATAAGGAATAGCTTTATTAAAAAATATTCTTGATATATTTTTTTCATCAAAAACAAATCTGATTTCACTTGAAAAATGTTTTTTAATAATAGGGTAAAAATTATCATTTTTATTCACAAAACGTACAGGGGAATAATATCTGCTTTTCTCATGAGAAAAATAAATGGCAATTTGATTTTCAATACCCTGATAAGCAATTTTTGGAGATTTTTTATTTAATTCAAATCTGAAATATAAAAATTCTTTATCAAATCCAAAATGAATATTTTTAACAAGACGAGCCATATTTGCAGTTGGCCCATCGGGAATAAAAATATATCCTGCATTATTCCATTCATCATTTTCATCTTCACTATCACAAATTAAAGAAGGGCTAATTTCCCTAACCGGATTTCTTAAAGGACGAGTTGAAGCATTGACCAAAGGCATAGAAAGATACCGAGGAACTTCTAACCCTAAAATCTCATAAACATTCATTAAATGACTTCTAAATAAATAATCAAAAACACCATCGCTTTTGGATTCATTTGGCTCGCCATACCACCAATACCAATCGCTTCCTTGGGCCATTAAAAGTTCTTGTCTTGCATTTTTAATTCTAATTGAACAAATTTTTTTATCTTCCTGCGTCTTAATTGAATTTACTAATTGTTTTGAATATTTATCAAAATCAGCACAAACGCTTGATAAATAAAGCCAAGCTACGTTTTTTGTAGGCTCGCCTATCCAAAGATCAAAATTTCTATTTATCCAAGAACCTGATTTTAAATTTTCAAGAATTTCAGGCGGATTGTTCTTAACAAAATCATCCACAAGCACAGTTTCAAGAGTTTCGTCGGAATCAATTAATCCATAAAAAGTTTCTAAAAATTTTGTTCCGTCATCTTGATATGTTTCCCAACAATTTTCACCATCCATTGCAATTGTTATGATATGATTTTCTTTCGGAGAATTTTGCAATTTAGATTGAATTGTTTTAATTTTTTCGTAAATATCATTTGCAGCTGTAACAGAATCATAATTGCCATAACCAAAATTTAAAAGATTTGCAAAAAACGAATCTGCAAACAATATGTTAAGAGGATTTTTGCTTTTTGTTTTATAATTGATATTCAAATTAAAAGGATTTTCTAAATTTCCCTCAAAATCTCTTATAAATTCATTTTTAATTGTTTTTGAAAGTATACCTTCATCTAAAACTGTCCAATTAATTCCCATTTTAGATAAGAGCTCAGTGCTTTTCGGGCAGACACATTGTTCTGAAAGCCACATTCCACGAGGATTTCTATCAAAAATTTCAACATATTTTTTAATGCCCAATTCAATTTGCTCTTTAGCATCTTGAGCTCTTGAAAAATTTTCAGGTAAATTTTCAAAATCTTTTATTTCTTTATTCTTAAAATCCAACAATAAAGGTAAAATTGGATGATAATAAGGACTTATTGACACTTCAATCTTATTTAAATCTTGATAAATTTTATATTCAGATAAAATTCTTTTTATAATATCCAATTGAATTTCATACAATTCTTGTCTTTCATCCAGAGTATAATTTTTTTCTTTTTGGAAAAGATAAGCCAAATTAGGATAATCACCACAAAAACTCTTATCTATCCAACAAAGAGTAAAATTAGCCATAATATCGCAATATTCTTGCAAATTAAACATATCAAGATTTAATTCTCTGGCATCAGCTCTTTTATTGTATAGTTTAGTAAAATAAGGTCTGGTTAAAACCATATTTTTGTAATTTAAATCAAAATAATTATTTAAAATAAAAATCTTATCTTCTGATGTTAATTTATTTTCGTCTTTAATCAAAAGCCTTAAATGCAAATCCTTAGCGCCTTGCGCATATTTTTGCAATGACGACAATAAAACCGGCGAAAAATTAAAATTTAGCTTTAAATTAGGAAATTTATCAACCTTTTTAAGCATATCAAGATAATCTTTTGAAGCATGAAGCCTTACCCATGGCAAAAGAAAATCACTATCATATTTTGATTGATAATTCGGCTGATGAAAATGCCATATAAAAGCTATGTTTAATTTTTTCATACCCATCTTGTAACTATAATTATATTTTCAATATATCACAAATTACTACACCTGTGCAAAAACTGTTACACAATCATGCCATTTGATATTTTTATTATATCAACATCTTTTAAAAATTTACTATCAAAAGCCAAAGTATCAACACTTGTTATTATCATTTGAATATCATCACCAATAGCATTTAAAAGATAGTTTTGCCTGATATTATCCAATTCAGCCAAAACATCATCCAAAAGCAAAAGAGGAGTTTCATTGATTTTATCTTTAATAATTTGAAGTTCTGCCAGTTTCAGCGCCAAAACAATTGTTCTTTGTTGACCTTGAGAGGCATATTTTTTAGAATCTATATCATTTATATAAAAATCAACATCATCTCTATGGGCACCAATTAGGCATTGTGCCTTTTTTATTTCTTCCTGTTTAATTTCATTTAATTTTTTGTAAATCAAATCATTCAATTCACTAACTGACAAAATTTCATCTGTTAGCGATTTATAACTAATTTTTAAAACTTCATTTTCCGCCATCTTTAAATGTTTTATTTTGGCAATTTTTTCAAGTTCTAAAAGATATTTTCGTCTAAGATAAACTACATTAGCGCACGCTATAGCAAATTGTTGATTAAATACATCAAGCATGTCAGGATTAATCATTCCCTGCATTAAATAATTTGCTTTTTGAAGGCGGATTTTATTAAATTTAGATAATCTCTCACTATACAAAGGATAAACCTGAAAAATTGCTAAATCAAGCCATTTTCTTCTATTTTGAGGTTCACCCCTCAACAAAAGTAAGTCAGAAGATGAAAAATTAACACAAGATAAAATTCTTAAAAAATCTTTTGATTTAGTTTTTTTCAAGCCGTTTACTTTTAAAATTTTATTTTTCGGAGGATTTATAATAACCTCCAGCTCTATATCAACACCTTGTTTTACAACATCTGCTTTTATGGCTAAATTTTCACAATTAAAGCGAATAAGCTCCAAATCTCTTTTAATTCTGGCTGAATCAAGTGCACAAAGATAAAAAACGGCTTCTAATATGTTTGTTTTTCCTTGGGCATTTTTTCCGATTATAAGAGTTTTATTTTTAGAAAAATTATATTCAAAATCTTCATAATTTCTATAATTTTTCAAAATTAGCTTTTTCAATTTCATATTGTTATTGTATAATAAAGTCTTGAAGGAGCAAAATTATGTATGATTTTATAACTATCGGTTCAGCAACTCAAGATGTTTTTGTTCAATCTGATGTTGCAAGTATTGTAACAGTTAGCCAAATGGCTAAAAAAAGCGAATTTATGTCTTTTCCTTATGGAGCTAAAACAGAAATAGCTGATTTTTCAAAAAATCTTGGTGGCGGTGCTGTAAACACTGCAACAAACTTTGCTAATTTGGGCTGTAAAACTTCAACAATTATCAAGCTTGGAAACGATGAATTAAATAATGTTATCAAACTAAAACTTGCAAAATCAGGAATTGATATTATGAATATTATCGATTCAAATAAATATTTAACAGGTTTTTCAATTGTACTTGTAAGCTTCCAAGGAGATAGGACAGTTTTAGCTCATAGAGGTGCTAATGCCCATGTCCACGAAAAAGAAGTTAATTTTAATGCAATTAAGAACTCCAGATGGGTTTATGTTTCACCACTTTCAGGCGATAGCAATAAAATTTTAGATAAAATTTCTAAATTCTGTGAAGAAAACAAAATAAATCTTGCAATAAATGCCGGAACAACTGCTCTTAAAAAAGGTGCAAAATATTTTTCTAAAATATTAAAAACAGCTCAAATTGTTGTTATGAATAAAGAAGAAGCAACTCTAGTTACCAAAATTCAAATAAGACAAGATACCAAAGAATTAAAATTCTCAAAAGAAGAAATCCATCCTGATATTGTGGCTATGTTAAAAGCTCTTAGAGGCGATACACAAGCCATTGTTGTCATAACTGACGGAAAAAATGGCGTATATTGTTATGATGGCAAAAAAATATATATTTGTCCGGTTTACCCTGCTGTTGTAGTTTCGACGCTAGGAGCCGGAGATGCTTTTTCATCAACTTTCTGCGCTTCAATGGATAAATACAACTGGGACATTGAAAAAGCTCTTAAATATGCAACAATAAATTCAGCCTCAGTTTGTACCCATTTTGGTGCTCAAGAAGGATTTTTAACATTTGATGAAATAGAAGAAAAAATCAAAAACGCTCCTGATTTCAAGGTCAAAGTAATATGCGCTTAGATAAATTTTTAAAAGTTTCAAGACTAATAAAAAGAAGAAGAGTTGCAAACGATGTTTGCGATTCAGCCAGAGTTTTTGTCAACGATAATCCGGCAAAACCGGCTAAACAATTGAAAATCGGCGATGTTATTTCAATCGAATATAAAAATATGACAAAATCCTTCAGGGTATTAACTATCCCTGAAGGAAATGTGCCTATAAATATTGCAAATACGTTGTATGAAGAAATTGTGGAATAGTAAGTTTATGCAATTGCATTAATATTCTAAGAATGCTAAAATTAATCAAAATACGATAAAGAGAGGCCATATGAAATATAATTTTGGTGTTGTTAAAGAACTAAAAAAAGGCGAAACAAGAGTAGCAATAACCCCTGATGTTGTTGCAATGCTTAATTCAGACGGTTTAAGTGTATTAATTGAATCAGGAGCCGGAGTGTTGTCAGGTTTTAGCGACGAAGATTATATTCAAAACGGAGCAACGCTGGTAAAAGATGCTAAAGAAGTTTGGCAAAATTCTAAAATAATATTAAAAGTCAAAGAGCCTCAACCATCAGAATACCAATATTTTAGACCGGATTTAATTATATTTTCATACCTTCATCTTGCAGTTGAACATGAACTTACAAAAGAACTCTTAAAGAAAAAAGTTATAACAATAGCTTCTGAATCAATAAAAACAGCAGACGGACAATTGCCGCTTTTAACTCCAATGTCAGAAGTAGCAGGAAGATTGGCCGTGCAAATCGGTTCAAGATTTCTTGAATCAAAATATGGCGGCTCAGGCGTTCTATTGTCAGGAGTCCCCGGAGTTCAACCAGGGAAAGTTATTATTGTAGGTGCCGGTGTAGTAGGAACAAATGCGGCACAAATTGCAATCGGCATGGGTGCTGATGTATCCATTTTCGACATTAATCCAAAAAAACTTGTACAAATTGATGGAATTTACGGAACATCAATTAAAACACACTATTGCAACCCAGCGAAAATTGCTCAGGAAGTACCAAAAGCAGATTTATTAATTACTTGTGTACTAAAGTCATCTCATGTTGCACCAAAAATAATACCTGAAAGTGTTGTTAAACAAATGAAAAAAGGATCTGTAATTGTTGATGTTGCAATCGATCAAGGTGGAAATGTTGAAACAATAGATAAATGCACAACACACGAAAATCCAATTTATGAAAAATATGGCGTATTGCATTGTGCTATTCCAAACATTCCATCTGCTGTTCCAAAAACAGCCTCATATGCCTATTCATATGCCATGTATCCATATTTAAAATCACTGGGCGAAAAGGGCTTAATTGAAACAGTGAAAGAAAACCAAGACTTATCAAATGGAGTTGCCACTTTTAACGGTGAAATAACCAATCAAGCAATAGCAGACTCTCTAAACCAAGAATTTACTCAAATTGAACTTTTGGTGGGCTTTAAAATCAAATGATAAAAAATTCAAAAAGAATAGTATTCAAATTTGGCACTAACATATTAAGAAATGAAGATGGTGAAATTTCCCTATCTCATCTATATTCATTTATTGAAGATATTTCATATTTATTCAAACAAGGCAAAGAAATTCTAATTGTAACTTCAGGCGCAGTTGGCTTGGGAGCTAAAAAACTAAATATTGATACATCAGGCTCAACTACCCTAAAACAAGCCGCAGCAAGCGTAGGACAACCTTTGCTTATGAGCATGTGGCAAGATGGTTTTGAAAAATACGGTATTACAACATCACAAATTCTTTTAGTTGAAGATGATTTTTCAAACAGAAAAAAATATCTTTCTTTGCGATTAACTCTGAACAAACTCCTAGAAAATAAAGTTATACCCATTATCAACCAAAATGATGCAGTTTCACCATCTGAACTGGAACATGCAAGTTTTTCCGATAATGATAAATTATCTGCCATTGTTGCTTCTAAATTAGATGCTGACTTATTGGTTATGGTTTCTGATATTAATGGCTTATACGACAAAAATCCAAAAATTTATGATGACGCTAAATTAATCAGAAAGGTTGAGAAAGTTACACCAAAAATAGAAAAACTGGCTCAAGGAGCATCCCAAGGCGGAAGAGGCGGCATGATTACAAAATTAATCGGCGCAAAAGTTGCAACTACAAGTGGATTATATGCCAAAATAGTAAACGGTAAAATCCCCTGAATAGTAAGAAAAATTTTTGATGAAAACGTTGGAACAGTCTTTCTTCCAAACAAAAACCTCTCCCATAAAAAACGCTGGATAGCTTATGCCACAAACATCATGGGTGAAATTACAGTCAACCAAGGAGCAAAAGAAGCTATTGTTAAACATCAAAAAAGCTTGCTTTCAATAGGCATTATTTCCACTAAAGGAAATTTCAACAGAGGCGATGTAATTTCTATTCTGGATGAAAACGAAAACGAATTTGCAAGAGGCATAACAAGCTACAATTCCTCAGACATAAATAAAATCAAAGGTCTACACAGCGATAAAATCGATGAAATTTTAGGCTATAAATTCGATGATGATGTAGTAATCAAAGACAATTTAGTTATAATTTAAAGGTTAAAAACATGGAAGATAATAATATTACAACTATCGCCCACAAAGCAAAAGAAGCTTTTTTAAAAACAATGAGCCTTGACGACAAAACCAAAAACAAGGCACTTGAGCTTATTAAAGAAAAACTTATTGAAAACAAAGAAGCTCTATATGCTGCAAATAGAGCTGATTCGAATAATGCCAAACAACTTTTGGAAGAAAATAAAATCAACCAAGCAACTTTTGATAGATTAAAATTAAATGGCGCAAAAATAAGAGAATTAATTAAGGGTATAGATGATTTAATAAAAATGGACGACCCTGTTAACAAGCCAATTTGGCAAAAAGAATTAGATGAAGGATTAATTTTAAAAAAAATCTCTACTCCAATAGGAGTTATTGGGGTAATTTTCGAATCAAGACCTGATTGCTTTATTCAAATATCAGCTCTGATAATCAAATCAGGAAATTGCGCAATTTTAAAAGGCGGAAGTGAATGTGCTAACACAAATAAAGCACTTCACAATATCGTTCAAGAAGCTCTTAGGGAAGCAGGCATGCCGGAAAACACAATCAATTCCGTTTATTCAAGAGATGACATAAAAACAATGCTAAGTCTTGATAAAGATATAGATTTAATAATCCCGAGAGGCTCTAACAGCCTTGTTCAATTTATTCAAGAAAATACAAAAATCCCCGTCTTAGGTCATGCCAGCGGAATTTGCCATACATTTATTGATGAAAGTGCTGATTTTGAAAATACAAAAAAAATCATAATTGATGCCAAAACTCAATATCCAAGCGCATGTAATGCTACAGAAACTCTTTTAATCCATAAAAATTATCCATTTATAAATGAATTAAAAGAAGCTCTTAAAAATAAAGATATTGAACTAATCGAAAATCCTCTTAACTATGAAAAAGAATATGGGGATAGAATTTTGGCAATCAAAATAGTGGATGATTTAAACAAAGCAATTGAGCATATCAATAAATATGGTTCAGGACACACCGACGCAATTATTTCAAAAAACCAAGAAAACATAGAAAAATTTATGAATTTAGTAGATTCTTCTTCTGTTTTTTCTAATTGCTCCACAAGATTTTCAGATGGCTATAGATATGGCTTCGGGGCTGAAGTCGGAATTTCGACAAACAAAACACACGCAAGAGGCCCTGTTGGACTTGAAGGTCTAACAATATACAAATACAAACTATATGGCTCAAATAATATTGTAGATGATTATTCTAAAGGAATTAAAACCTTTAAACACAAATTTATTTAGTTAAGATATATTACAATTTATCAAAAACGGTTAATTTGAATTTAAAAAAATACTTTTTTTATATAAAGATATATAATTTTTATATAAATTGAAAGCATTAATATGATTCAATTAAACGTAGACTACTCATTACTAACAAAATTTTTCGGCATAACACCTTCTAAAATTCCTCAGTATGCAAACAAGGATTTAGAAGAAATTATGGAGCTTGAAGCAGCTCAAGGCAACAAAAAAGCTCAAGATTACAAAAAAATACTTTCTGATCCTGATAAACTTTTTGAAATCTTCAAATTAGCAAATGTCGAAAACAAACTAATAATATTGCAAAACATGTCTGAAGATGATTTAGACAAATTGTTGCCATATTTAACCCAAGAACAATTATCAAAAGGACTGCAATTTTTTACAGAAGAAAAACTAATGGCTATGACAAAAGAACTTCCAATTGAAGAACTTGTTGGAATGATTTTTGAAAAGTTCGACCTTTTTGATGTTCTTTCCTTAATGGAAGATGACGCCATGGATGAATTTTTAAAACAGCCCGATGTAGAGCGAAAATATGCTCAAAAATACTTTGAAACACTCGACCAAAAAACACTCGAAAAAATCATGACATATTCTTTTGGTGGCAATTTTGAAGGAAAAAGCCAAAAAGAATATCTTGAATACTTAGAAAATTTGGACGATAAAGATTATCAAAACTTCTTGTTATCGATGGAGCGCGAACAAAAAATCAATCTTATAAATGGTATCGTAGCTCAAGATGAGGATTTATTACTATTATTTAAAGCAGACGATATAATAGCACCTATGGAAATGCTCATGAAAGAAGATAAAATCAAATTAATGAGCACTCTTGATTCTGAATTTTTAATACCAATGATTCAAGAACTTCCTCTAGATTTAACTCAAATCGTATTGACACAAATTGACCCAAGAGACTTTAGCGAAATAATAGCACAAGATTTTCAAGATATTTTATCTGAAGTTGTATTGTTTTCAACAAAAGCAGCTTAGATTTTATATGCTTTCTTGTAAAACAGGTAACTTCCCACAATAATTATTGTAATTACAGGAAGCCAAGCAGCTAATATCGGAGGGATAGTTCCTGTTGCTCCAAGATTAAGCGACAATGCCCTTATTACATAGTACACAAATATAATTAAAATACTAAACAAGAAACCTCTATTATATCTAACTCTTGGGGGAGTTATTGCCAAAGGCACACCAATAACAGCCAATGCAAAAGTAGTTAAAGGAAGTGCCAGCTTATCAAACAAATTAATTTCATATTCAAGCATGATTTTCTTTTCAAGATGAGCTTTTTGCTTTTTGATATGTTTCATTAATTTAAAGAAATTAAATTCATTTGTTGTTTCTTTTACCATCTCATTAACATCACCTATCCCAAAAGAAACATTCGATTCTTCAAAAAGGCTTGTATTAAAAACTTTACCGTTTTTTGAGATAGTATAAATTACGCCATTATCAAATTTCCAACCATAATCTGAAGTTGTGCCTTTTTTTGCTTGAACAATTTGAATGTTTTTAGGGTTTGAAATATCAACAACAGTAACATTATTCAATGTCTTATCTTTACACCATTGAGCATAGAAAAGTCTTTTTAATTTCCCTTCTTTATCTATATCTTTAATTGTAAAATTCATTTTATTTTCAGGAATATGCTTTTGTTCTAAGGAATATATTGCAAGCGATTTAGACTGAACAGAAGCAACAGGAACAATGAATTCGTTTATAAAAAAGCTTACAAAAGTCATTACTATTGCAAAACAAAATATCGGACGTGCAATTCGCTCAATGCTAATTCCGCACGCTTTAAAAATAGTTATTTCTGATTTTAAGCTTAAATCGTTAACAGTCATAACAGTTGCAAACAAAGTTGAAATCGGAATAGTTAAAACAAAAACCTGAGGAAGATTTAAAACAATCATCATTATGGCAATATGAAAAGGTATGCCATATAGAGAAATTTGTTTAATTAACTGAGTAAAAGTTTCAGAAGCAAAAATAATTGATGTAAAAATAATCACACCCAAAATAAAAACATCGCTCAATTGTTTTAAAATATATCTATCCAAAATAGATAAAGAATTATATTTTTCTTTTATTTTTGCCTTTAATTGTTTATATTTTGAATACATTTTTGCCGTCTTTATCGTACATTTTAGCTCTTGATTTTGATATTTCTTCAAATAACTTGATTTTCTCATCATCAGAAATATTTTTCAAGCAATTAAATTTATCTATCAATAAATCAAAAGCTTTTTTAATATTTTCTTCATTATTTTTAAGCATACCATAAGCCAAAGGGGCATTTGTCATAGCCAAACGAGTTGTATCTCTAAAACCGCTTGAAGCAATTAATTTTGAATTATCGAGAGCGCAATCAAACAACAAAAACGACAATATCATTGGCATATGAGAAACTTGAGCACACATGAAATCATGATAATTCATATCAATTTTAAACGATATTGCTCCGAGATCTTTTATAATATTTTCTAAAATATCATTTTGCTTTCCAACAAGCCATTTAGCCCCATTGAACAAATCTTTTTGACCTGCATCAAAACCTTGTTTTTCGGTACCTGCCATAGGATGAGATAAAATAAAATCAAAATTATATTTTTTATTTAATAAAATAGATTTCACAGAAGCAACATCAGCCACTATTGTCTTTTTATCCAAAAAACTATTTAATTCATCAAGAACACTGACTGTTTTCAATAATTCGCAACAAACAAAAACAATATCGCAATCTTTTAAAATCTTTATATCTGATGAAGCATTTTTTGAATAATTAAGTGCTTTTTCTATACTAGAATTAGTATGACAATACAATTCATATTTAGGATTTTGAGCCAACCCTTTTAAAATTGAAGAACCTATCAGCCCTAAACCTGAAATTCCAACTTTTAACTTAAATTCCATGGACTTAATTATAGCACATTTTATTTTTTTGTTGTAATTACAATTTTTCAAACAAGTAATTTTGTTATATAATTTAATATAACAAAAAAGGAGTAAAAAATGTCTTCAACATACATAAAAAAAGGTAAAGCCTTCAAGTTTGGCGACAATATTACAACTGACCATATCGCGCCTGGAAGACTTTTTCATTTAAGAAATGATTTAAATGAATTTTCCAAACACGTTTTAGAAGACGCTGACCCAACATTTGCTTCAAAATTAACTTATGGGGATTTTATTGTTGCAGGAAATAACTTTGGACTTGGATCGTCAAGAGAACATGCTCCGCAAATAATTAAAATAGCCGGCGTAGGTGCTGTTATAGCCAAATCATTTGCAAGAATATTCTACAGAAACGCAATCAATATTGGACTTTTAGCAATTGAATGCGACACAGATAAAATTGATAACAATGATATTTTAGAACTTGATATTAAAAATGGTGTTTTAAAAGACATAACAAAAAATATCACAATAAAAATAACACCCCTGCCGGATGTTATGATTAAACTATTGAACGACGGCGGTCTTGTAAAACACTTAAACAAAAACGGGGACTTTAAACTTGTATAATATAACTTTAATAGATGGTGACGGCATAGGTCCTGAAATAACCAAGAGCGTTGTTGATATTATTGATTCAACAGGAATTAAAATAAATTGGGATGAATGTTTAATTGGCTCGAGAGCTCTTGAAAAATATAACAAAACTCTACCTGATGACACTATAAAATCAATAGAAAAAAATAAAATTGCCTTAAAAGCACCCTCTACAACTCCAATCGGAGAAGGCTTTAAGTCAGTTAACGTAGAACTTAGAAGATATTTTGACTTATATGCAAATATTCGCCCCAGCAAAAATCTTCCAAACATTAAAACGCCTTTCGATAACATAGATTTAGTTGTAATCAGAGAAAACACTCAAGACATTTACGCAGGACTTGAAGAACAAGTAGATAACGACACAATTCATGGCATCAAACTAATCACAAGACAAGGTTGTGAAAGAATTTGCAACTATGCTTTTAAATATGCTCAAGAAAACAACAGAAAAAAAGTAACCGTAGTCACAAAAGCAAACATATCGAAATTGGCAGACGGAATGTTTTTAAAATGCTTTAGAGAAGTTGCAAAAAATTATCCATCAATGGAAACCGGTGAAATTTTAATCGATAATTTATGTATGCAATTAGTTCAAAATCCATCACAATTTGATGTTATGGTTATGCCCAATTTATATGGCGATATTGTTTCAGATCTTTGTGCCGGTTTAGTTGGAGGACTAGGAATAGCCCAAAGCGCCAACATTGGAAAAGACTGCGCAATTTTTGAAGCAGTCCACGGGTCTGCACCTGATATTGCAAATAAAGGTATAGCCAACCCTACAGGGCTCTTAAGGAGTGCTGTTATGATGTTGAATTATATTAACGAAAGCACTTCAGCTCAAAAAATAGAAAATGCACTTTTTGAAGTCTTTAAAGAAGGAAAGTTTTTAACCAAAGACCTCAAAGGAAATGCCTCAACTAAAGAATTCAGCAATGAAATAATTAAAAAAATACGCTTATTATAAGGTAAAAAGGAGAAAAAAAATGACAAAATGGGTTTGTGCAGTATGCGGTTACACTATTGAACAAGACACTATGCCTGAAGTTTGCCCGCAATGCAAAGCTACAAAATTCAACAAAGCTGATGACATCAAGGGCTTTGCTTGCGAACACAAAGTTGGAGAAGGAAAAGATGTTGATGCTGTAGTTCTTCAAGGCTTAAAAGATCACTTCAATGGCGAATGCACTGAAGTTGGTATGTATTTAGCTATGTCTAGAGTAGCAGATAGAGAAGGTTATCCTGAAGTAGCTGAAGCATACAAAAGAATAGCTTTTGAAGAAGCTGAACACGCTGCAAAATTCGCTGAATTACTAGGTGAAGTTGTATCTCCATCTACAAAAGAAAATCTTCAAGCCAGAGTTGATGCTGAAACCGGTGCGTGTGCCGCTAAATTAGAAATTGCTTCAAGAGCTAAACAATTAGGCTATGACGCCATCCATGACACAGTACATGAAATGGCAAAAGACGAAGCTCGCCATGGTGCAGCGTTTAAAGGTTTATTAGAAAGATTATTCTAATAATATCACATTCTAAAAAGCCGCCCATTAAGGCGGCTTTTTATTATCTCAATTTTGCTCTTTTTTCCTTCATAGCTTCAAAGATTATATTTCTTGCTTCCAATGCCTCCTCTTTAGTTAACGGAGGAATGCCTTTTAGATGATACTCAAGCCCCAAATTTTCATATTTTGGTATAGCTAAATCATGATAAGGCAGAACATCAAGCGCTTGGATATTATTTAAAGTTGCCAAAAACTCACCCAGCTGTTTTAAATACTTTTTATTATATGTAATAGTAGGAACAACAACATGTCTAATCCAAACAGGAATTTTATTATCCGATAAATATTTTGCAAATTCCAAAATATTTTTATTTGGATGACCCGTTAGTTTATTATGTTCATTAGAATCAATATGCTTAATATCTAACATAACTAAATCTGTATATTTTAAAAGTTCATCTATTTTTTTTGTATCATAAGGATTAAAAGTAACCCCTGAAGTATCAAGTGCTGTGTGAATATTTTTATTTTTTGCTTGTTTAAATAATTCAGTCACAAAATCTATTTGTGCCAATGGCTCGCCACCTGTGACCGTTAAACCGCCATTTTTCAAAAACTCTTTTACGCTTTCATATTTTGATAAAATCTCGTCAACGCTCATTTTTTTATTAACATTAAAATCCCAAGTATCAGGATTATGACAATATAAACATCTCATCGGGCAGCCTTGAACAAACACAACAAAGCGTATTCCGGGACCATCAACCGTTCCGCAAGATTCTATAGAGTGAATATTTCCAATTGTTTGAACCATTTTTATACCTTTTTTGCTGATTATATAACACAAATAACCCAATGTAAACTTTTGTAAAAAATACTTTATTTATACTAAAGTTACATTAAATAAAATCCGTAATAAATAATATAAATCAAACAAACAATGGAGGCAATGACAGTTATGGGTATGGCAGCATCACAAGCAAGGTTTCT
>CALURR010000008.1 GCA_944323195.1 Candidatus Gastranaerophilales bacterium | reverse complement strand
CAAATAAAACACCAATTAAAAGAGCGATTATAATTCCTGCTATAACGCCTATTAACCCGCCAATTAAAGATAAAACCAAGGCTTCAATTAAAAACTGCATTCTAATATCTTGCGCTCTTGCTCCAATTGCCATTCTGATACCTATTTCTTTTGTGCGCTCTGTAACAGATACAAGCATGATATTCATAATGCCAATACCACCTACAACCAACGAAACAGAGGCAATAGACGCCAATAAAATTGCAAAAGTTTGAACTGTAGATTTCATTTTTTCTTGAAATTCAGCACTATTTCTTATCTCAAAATCATTTTCTTTTAATTTACCAAGGTTATGACGTCTTCTTAAGATTTCTTCTATATCTTTTTGAGCAATTTCAGCATCTTCAATAGATGAAGCCTTTACGATAATTTGATTAACTGAGCCTGGAAAATCTGTACCAAATATTTTTCTTTGTGCTGTGGTTAGAGGAATAAAAATTATGTCATCTTGATCCATAGGACCCATTTGCCCTTTAGATTTAAGAGTTCCTATAACCCTAAAAGGAACATTTCCTATTCTTATTGTTTTATTAAGCGAATTAACATCGCCAAACAATTCTTTTTCAACAGTTGAACCAATTAGAGCAACCTTAGCAGCGCTTCTATCATCTTCTTTTGTAAAAGGTCTACCCATATTAATCTCGTAGTTTTTAACATAGAGATATGGAGTTGTAACACCATAAATTTGAGTTTGCCAGTTTTGATTACCATACATAACTTGTTTAGATGAACTCATCAAAGGCGCAACTGCTTCAGTCCCTCTTGCTTGTTTTTGAATAGCTTCGGAATCTTTTACGCTCAAAGTCGGTTTTGTACCCATACCCATAGACACACCGCCTGTTTTAGCAGTGGCTGAGCGGATGGTTAAAAGGTTTGAACCCATAGATTCCATATTTTCTTGAACTTGTTTATTAGCACCAGACCCTATTGCAAGCATAATAATAACAGCGCCAACACCAATAATAATCCCTAAAGATGTCAATGCTGAGCGCATTTTATTAACCTTTAGAGAATTTAGTGCTATAGATAATGTAGATTTAAAATCAATCATTTTTTAAGTTTCTCTGTTTCTATGTTTCATCCATTCATCTTTTAACATGTCAGAAACAATTTTACCGTCCTTAAATTTTATAATTCTTTTTGTATATTCTGCAATATCCGGTTCATGGGTAACCAATACAACAGTTTTTCCAAGATTATTATTAAGATTTACAAAAAATTCCATAACATCAATGCTTGTTTTAGTATCAAGGTTTCCAGTAGGTTCATCAGCTAAAATTAAAGGTGCATCATTAACAATAGCCCTTGCAATTGCAACCCTTTGTTGTTGACCGCCAGACATTTGAGAAGGCATGTTGTTTTCTTTTTTATCTAAACCTACGATTTTTAAGGCTTCTCTTGCTCTTTTATATCTTTCTTCTTCAGGAATTCCTTTATATATCATAGGTAAACACACATTATCTATAGCAGATGTCCTTGAAATCAAATTAAAACCTTGAAAAACAAACCCTATTTTATTATTTCTAATATCGGATAATTCATCGGTATTTAGAGAAAATACATCTAACCCGTCTAAATGATATTGTCCTGAAGTTGGCCTATCAAGAGTTCCAAGCATATTCATACAGGTTGATTTTCCTGAACCCGATGTACCCATAATTGCCACAAACTCACCTTCTTCAATGGTAAATGAAACATCATTTAAAGCATAAAATGTTTCATCACCCATTTGATAAGTTCTTATTGCGTTTTTTACTTCAATTAATGCCATATTACATCATTCTTCTCATTGATTGAGTTTGTTTTTTAACTTTATCTCCAATTGAGCTTATAATTACCTTATCGCCTTCTTTTACTTCGTTAGAAATAATTTGAGTTTTATTTTCATCAGATAAACCAAGCTCAATATTATATCTTTTTGGTCCTTGTTTTTCTAAAATCCAAATTCCTTGTTAATCATACTTTTTTTCATTATCAGCCGGCGTGAATTTTAAAGCTTTATTATCGACACATAAAACATTTTCAGCTTTTCCAACGATAATTGATACATTTGCGCTCATCCCAGGAATTGCAAACCCATCAGCATTATCAACAGAAACAATAACAGTATAAGTTACAACGTTATTTGTGGTTGTTGAAGCAAGTCTAACTTGAGTTACCTCGCCTTCAAAAATTTTATCCTGATACCCATCTAGCGTATATTGAGCGTGTTGACCCACCTTAATTTTACCAATATCAGCTTCAGAAACGCTTGTTTCAATTTGCATTTTTGTTAAATCTTTAGCTACTTCAAATAATGTTGGAGTGTTGAAACTGGCAGCCACTGTTTGTCCTACGTCAACCGCTCTTGAAATAACCGTTCCATCAACAGGAGAAGTTATTTTTGAATATCTTAAATTTGTTAAGTTGTTCTCTAATGATGCACTTGCTGCGCTAACTTCTGCTTGATTAGCCGTTACATCTGCTTGCGCTTGAAGATAATTTGATAATGCTAATTCAACATCATCTTTTGAAACATAATTTTTCTCATAAAGGTGTTTATATCTTTGATAATTATTTTTTTTGTAAGCTAGAGTTGCTTTTGCTTTTGCAAGGCTTGCTTTTGCGTTATTTAACTTTGCACTTGATTGGTCAACATTAGCTTGGAATAAACTTGGGTCTAATTCTGCCAATAGCTGTCCTTGTTTTACTGTTGAATTATAATCAACATATATTTTAGCAACAGTACCTGAAACTTGCGTACCAACTTCAATAGTATTAATCGGCTTAATTGTTCCTGATGCTTCAACATATTGAGTTATAGTATCTTTTGACAATGGTTTTGTGATATATTTTACAGAGCCTTTTTTGATTAATAAAAATGCTCCAATTACTATAACTGCCGCTATTATAGAAATTATTATTATATTTTTTTTGCTCATTTAACCCCCATTGATTTTAATAAGGTTTCTCTTGCTACATTATAATTAAACACAGCCTCAACAAAATTCAATTGCGAATTGTTGTAGTTAGCTAGTGCATCTTGTAATTCAACATAATTATTTAAACCAACACTATATCTGCCATCAGCTAATTCAAAGTTTTCCAGCGTTGCTTTAACTTTTAAATTCATTAAAGGAATTTTTCTTTCCAATTGACGCATGTTAACGTAATTTGTTTGAACTTCCCAAAATATATCTGATTTTGCAACATTAATATTTTGAAGAGCAATATCTAAAAAACTTTCACCCTCTTTTACCTGATAGTGTATTTGATATGGGTTAATTGAACCAAGTCCTATGCTTGCTCCTAATTGTAAAGGACTTGAATATGTTGATTCATTTTTTGTATAACCCCAAGTTAAATCGCCTGTAATTTCAGGCGCATATTGTTTTTTAATTGCCTTTAGAGATTCTTGTTGAACCAGCGCAAGCATTTCATTGGATTTCAAATCAGGACGCAATTCAAGAGCCTGATTAACAGCTTCTTGTTTTGAAATGGTCAAAGGATGAAATTCAAAATTTTGAATAATATCTTTATGTTCAATTCCTGATGTCAACATAATAAGCCCATCCGGAGTCTTTTTAATTCCTTCGCCTGATGGTTTAATTGTTGTCAAACTTTCAATTTTTTTCTTATAATCTGCTTTTAAAAAACTAAAATTTTCAGTATTTTTAACAATAAAAGGCTCATCTTCTTGATAATACATTGAATTTTTCAATGCAATCATAGCGGTTTGAAGATTATTTTGACCTTCGACCATTTGAATTTTAGCATCTGTAAGGTTAACTTGCGCATTTACAACATCAATTTTAGACTTTAAACCCTCATCAAACATTGCTTTTGTTCTTTCATAGTTAAGAGTTTGTATTCTAACGTTTTGTTCGTAAATATCTAAATTAGCCAAAGCGCAAAGCACTTTATAATAATTTATTTTAACATCATACACAACGGCTAAAACATCAAAATCGTAATCAAATTGAGCTGATTGCGTATCATATTTTGCCATGTTAATTCTTGCTGTTGTTTTTCCAAAATCCCAAATCATTTCAGAAATTCCAACATTAAAGCCAAGAGAATTTTCTTGGGAATTCAATATTCTGGTGCCATTATTGTTGTTGTGGTTATAGCTCACTCTACCTGTCAATTTTGGCGCGTAACTACTTCTTGCTTGCCCAATTCCTGCTTGAGCAGCTTTTATTCTTTCGCTTGAAACATATAAATTAGGATTATGATTTAGCGCATAATCAACACAATCATCAATCGTCATAACAGAAAGCTGATTAAAAGGGATTTTTGGTCTGCCCTCTAAAACAGGGGGAAGCTTAATATCTTCAACTCTTACTTTTTTGTTTTTTTGTTTAGTTTTTTTCTCTTTTTTGTCTTTTGAAGTGTCTTTTTGAGTATCTTTATTTTCTTCTTTAGTTGAATTATTTTTATCTTTTTTAAATTTAAACCAACTGAATTTTGGTTTAGTTGTGTCTTTAGGTGTATTTTCCTCAATAGCTGTTACTTGCGCAAAATCAAACGCAATTAGAAGTGATAGCAATAAAATTACAAGTTTTTTATTAATTCTTTTCAAAAATCACTCTCCAGCTATTTTAAGATTTTAGCGTAATCTAAGAACATTTTACATCATAAAATTAATGTATATCCATTGTAACGACTAACAAAAAATTATGTTCAAAAAATTTTGTAATAAAATATTTTTATGGAAAAAAGATATTATCCTTTTAGCGAATACCTTAAAAATACTTTTTCAAAAAAAGTCTATAAAATAACCCTTGACGCCGGTTTTTATTGCCCTAATCGAGATGGAACAATCTCAAAAGGCGGATGTATCTTTTGTGATGAAGTCGGCAGTTTTTCAAGATGTAACGATATAAAATTATCTATTCAAGAACAAATTGAAAAAAGCATGGAAAAACTAAAGCAACAATTTAAAGCTGAAGCTTTTATGGCTTATTTTCAATCATACTCTAATACTTACGCCCCTATTGATAAATTAAAAAAAATCTATGACAGCGTTTTTATAAATGACAAAATTGTTTCTATTTCAATAGGCACAAGACCTGATTGTGTGGATAATGAAAAACTTGATTTAATTGCAAGCTATAAACATCCTTGGATTGAATATGGTTTGCAAAGTGCCCATGATGAAACCTTAAAATTGATTAATCGTGGTCATACTTATAATTGCTTTAAAAATGCGGTTATTGAAACTAAAAAAAGAGGAATAAAAGTTTGCGCTCATATCATTTTAGGTTTTCCAAATGAAAACAGAAAAATGATGTTAGAAACTGTTGAAAAATTAAGCGAGCTTAATATCGATGGCGTTAAAATCCACATGTTAACCATCTTGAAAGACTCACCTTTAGCTAAAATTTATGAAAAAGAAAAATTTTATTTAATGAATATGGAACAATATTGCGATTTAATTTGTGAAATGTTAGAAATTCTGCCTAAAACTTGCACTATTCAAAGAATAGCAGGAACAGGGTTTAGCGAAACCACTATTGAGCCTAAATGGGTAAACAGGCGTTTTGAAATTTTAAATATGATAGATAAAATGTTAATTCAAAAAAATAGCTATCAAGGGGATAAATTTAATTCGGACCTTGCCCTGAAATTCTAACTCCTGCCACAGAATACCTTGCTTCATCTTTTTTAATTAATTTATTTTCTTCATTATAGTGTTCAATTATAAAATCATCTGTTCCTGAAAAATTATTTCCCAACAAGGTAAATTCAACTGTTTCTTTATAAATTTTCTTACCGTCAGAAGTTTTAACTTCTTTTTGTCTTGAAAATTTTAAAGTTCTGTTGTCTGAAACTTTTTCTTTAATTTTAATTTCACTATGTGCTCCGCTTTCAAGATTTTCTAAAACAAGCGTATTATCATAGCCTGATAAATTCCAAATATCTCTGCTTTCTTGATTAAAAACCACAGGATTATTAGATGAACTCATTTTAGAAATTACCCCCCACGAGCCAAAAAAACCCTTAGGGATATATTCTTCAGACACTCCGCCTTTTAAAATGTCTGCATTTGTAGTTAAAAATAGTAAAGAAATTAAAATCAAAAATATTTTTTTCATATCTATGATTTTAATTAATTTTAGAGAAATTTCAACCCTGAGATTGAGGAATTTTTAATAAATCATTGTAAGATAATAGTGTGGGAGGATTAGTTTGAAACAAACTTTATCAATTTTAGTATTATTTTTATTTATTATGGCTCTTGTTTTAAATCAGGCGCTCCCTGCGGATGCTGCTAAAAAAGCAGTTCAAAAAAAAGGTGTAAGCCAAGAATTTATTCAAGACATAACAACAAAAGTTGATAATTTAACTAAAAAAATCTACGAAAAAGAACTATACACCCCCAATGACGCCAACCAATTAATTGGCTTAAAACTTCAATTAGATGAACAAATGGATATTTTAAGCGAAGCAAGTTTTGCACCGCTTTATTTTAAAATAGGCAATATCTACAGATTAAGAGGACAAGAAAAAGAAGCAATCACCTGCTATCAAACTATTCTTGAAAACTTTTCCGAAACTGCCTATGGTCCAAAAGCAAGAGATATTTTAACAGAAATGGGTGTTGAAATAAGAGTACCTGTTGAAACACCTGAAGATGAAGACGATTCTTTTTCTGATGAAGAATTTTAAAAATTTTTAGATTTATTTTATTTGTGTTAGACTTTTTCTATTGAGAAATAGCAGGAAATCGAGGTGAAATTCCTCAGCTGGGGCGCAGCCGTATAGTCGGAAAACTGAAAACATAGAAATTTTGCGAAACCCGAAATTTCTATATAGTTCGCATGCGGTTTTGCTCCAAAAGGAGCATTTTGACTACAGGATACACACAAAATATACAAAACAATAATAAATGCCCGCACGGTTTTCCTATTGGCGCATGCCCAATTTGCTCAGGCATGGGAGGAAGCTCAAAGCAAGATAAAAATAAACCAAGAGTAGCAGGCGAGATGAGCTATAACGAATGTTTAGCACAATGGCATAGAATACAAGCAAGAAAAGAAGCTAAAATTCAAGAAAAAATAGATAGAATTGAACAAGCTCATAATCAACTTCTTTTAAATAGAGTTATGGCAGGGCTGGATAAAATATCAAAAAGTATTGATAATTTCATTGAAAAAATAGAACCCATGCCTCAAATTATTAAAATTCCAATTAAAATTTTTATAAACACAATCATAAAACCGATTTTAAATATCATTTCAAAATTGCCTGAAATCATTGGAAATATTAAAACTTCAATTTCTAATTTCATTTCATCAACAAGCGAGAAAATGGCGTCTATTTTAGGCGAAATTAAAAATTTTATCAACTCTCAAATTGAAAAAACATTTAAAAAACCAATAAAATTATTCTTATCTTTATTTACTGAAGAAGAAAAAAACGAAGAAGAAAATGAAGAAATAGAAAAATTAAAATTACGAGAATTAAAAAAAGTCTTAAAAGGAATATTTAGAAAAAAACAACACTCTAAGGAAGAAGAAAATGAAAATCAACTCATTTGAAGCATATAGAAAACATATAAACTCAACTTTTAAAAAAGATACACAACAACAAGACACCCTAAAAGGCGTATTGTTAAACACTTATATTAAAAAACAAGACGAAAAAGAGGATTTTTCTAATTTTGATGAAATTTCAAAAAACCTTTTAATTCCTGAAGAATGCAAAAAAGATAATTCTAATTCAAATAAAGAAGAATTATTTAACACAAAAAACGCCCTAAAACCACTTTTAATTATGGCAGGAGGAAGTTTCTTGGCATTATGCGGCATAAGTTTATCAATAAAAAAATATTCTTCAATTATGGCAAATAAAAATGGTGTTGTGCGTCCGGGGGATTTAGCAAGAAATATAAATATCGTTGAAGAGCCACATTTTGCAATGTATCGAGCACTTAGAGACCCAAACGCAAAGAATGTTTTAGGGCTAGTTGGCGTTTTGTTAATGAGTGGAGTTACCTTAATATCAAAAAATCTGGTTGACGGAATTAAAGAAATCTGGATTAAAAAACAAAACTGCAACATTGAACACGACCTTCAAGAAAATTTAATTGAAGTTGAAAAAGACGCTTTTGAAGGAAAATTAAATGTGGTTAATAATCTTTTGTCAGATACAACAAAATATTTTCAATCTGAACTATCAGAAAAAAATGTTAAATTTAAAGGCAAACAAAAAGAAAATAAAAACCCCGAATTTAAAAAAGAAATAATCCTTGGAACATTAGCAACTTTAGGCATTGTTGGAATTAGTTTTGGAATATTTAAAAACTATCAAAAAACCCTAAAAAATCTTGATACATTTGTTCAAAAATATCAAGATTTTGAAATAAAAAATAAAATTTCTTCTATTATTCAAATGGAAGATAAGCCATCTGCAATCAAAAATATGATTGATATTTTAAAAGTAATTAATGCTAAAGATGAAACAATAAAAGATAATCTTTCTCAAATTAAAGGTATAACACCTGAAGAAATTTTAAAAGCAACAAATGAAATAAAACAAGCACAAATATACGCCCAAGCTCCTGAGGCAATAGGAGGAATAAGCGAAAAAATCCAATATTATTGCTATATTAATGAAGAAAGAGGGCATTTATATAACTGGATTTTAAATCCTGAAAATAAATTCAATAAATATCTATTCTTATCTTTTAGTTTAATAAGCGCAATGAGCTATATTGCAAAATCAGCCACTCAAGCAGTTAAAGATGTTACAGTAAATAGAGAAAACTCCAAAAGTGAACTTAATTTAAGAAAAAGACTTGTTGAAGTTGAAATTAATAATTTTAAAGCTAAAAAATTCAGCGCAATAAATCCTTTAATTGATAACTTTAATTATCAAAAAACAAAAGGTAAATCAAAAGAAGAACTAAAACAACTGGCTGAAAACATTTTAGTTGAAATTAAAAACGGCCCGCCTTATGTTTATGCTTAATTTAGCGAATTAAATTCCAAAACGTTCTTTTTAGCTTATCCAAGAAAGTTACTTCATTTTGATGACGAACTATGGTTGTAAAATCATATTCATTTGGTTGAATTGTTCTGGAGTATTTAACATCACTATAACCAAAAAGCATAACATAAATTGGCGCATATCCTTTAGGAATTTGCAAATATTCGCAAAATTCGGGGAATAATTTTAAAATTGCCTCGGCAAATCCACACCATAAAGTCCCTATATTAAGACTTTGAGCGTATAATTCAAAATATGATAGTGCGATAATTCCATCTTGCGCAGGACATGGTGCACTAATTGGGGCACTTGCCACAATCATATGAGGAGCATTTCTAAAAATTACATCTTCGCCGTTTTGAAGAGCGTCTTTATATTTAGAAAATTTATTTAACTTATCTGATAAAAATTTAAAAGGTTTTTTATTTAATAAATCAATCAATTTTGTATTAACTTGAGTCCTGAAATCATCCATAACTTCAACATCATCTATAATTGCAAAATGAAGTTTATGATTATTACACCCTGTTGGAGTATAATTTAACATCTTTTTTAATTTTTCAATCTCATCTTTTGTAACGTTAATTTTTTTATATTGTCTTATACTTCTTCTTGATTGAATTAAATTTAATAAATCATCAGAATTTATCTGTTTAACTTCAGAAGAATTTTTAGCTTCTTTACCAAGAATTGAAATTGCACCATTTGGGCAAATTGCAAAACAATGCTGACATTCAATACATTTTAGAGGATTAAGCATTTTAGGATACCCGTCATCATCTAATCCGATTGCGCCTGTTGTGCAATCATTAATACAAAGATGACATTTTATACATTTTTCTCTATCTATCTTAAATTTTTTATCCATTTTACTTTCTCCTTCTTCAATATAATAAAATAAATTTTAGATATTGTTAATCCATAATATTATTAATCTTTTGCACATATATTACTTTTTATAGTACAATGGTATTATAGTTAAGATAAAAGGGGAGTATATGGCAGACACCACAACAAATCATAGTTATGACGCCAGTAATATTAGAGTTTTAGAAGGACTTGAAGCCGTTAGAGTAAGACCGGGGATGTATATCGGCTCAACCTCTCAAAGAGGGCTTCACCATTGTATATATGAAATTGTAGATAATTCAATTGATGAAAGCTTAGCAGGATATTGTGACACAATCCATGTTACTGTTCATAAAGACGATTCTGTAACAGTTCAAGATAATGGTCGTGGTATTCCTTGCGATATTAAACCAGATAGCGGAAAATCAGCTCTTGAAATTGTACACACCGTACTTCACGCAGGTGGTAAATTTGGCGATGGCGGATACAAAGTATCAGGCGGATTACACGGCGTTGGTGCTTCCGTAGTTAATGCACTATCAGAAAAATATATTGTAGAAGTATCTAGAGATGGTTTTGTTCATAGACAAGAATATTTAAGAGGCGAACCTACTACTCCTGTTGAAAAAATTAAAGAAACAACTGACCATGGTACAAAAACACATTTTTTGCCTGATCCTGAAATATTCACAGAAACAACTGAAATCGATTGCGAAGTTATTGCAAACAGACTTCGCGAAATGGCATTTTTAAATAAAGGCCTAAAAATTGTTTTCCATGACGAAAAAAACGAAAAAGAAACAACATACCACTTTGAAGGCGGTATTGCTTCTTATGTTGAACATTTAAACAAAAATAAAAATGTTCTTTTTGAAAAACCTGTATATATCGAAAAAATGGTTGATGGAATTAATGTTGAAATTGCAATGCAATACACTGATTCATACACTGAAAACGTATTGTCTTTTGCAAACAACATCAACACCCACTCAGGCGGTACTCACCTAACAGGTTTTAGAAACGGTATTACTCGTGTAATTAATGATTACGCAAGAAAAAATAACATCTTAAAAGATAAAGACGCTAACTTAGCCGGTGAAGATGTTAGAGAAGGTTTAACTGCTATTGTATCTGTTAAAATCGGAAATCCTGAATTTGAAGGTCAAACAAAAGAAAAATTAGGAAATGCCGAAGTAACTCCGGCTGTTAATGATGTAATTAGAGATAAATTCCAAGAATGGCTTGAATTTAATCCTAAAGTTGCTAAAACAATAATTGACAAAACCATGCAAGCACAACGAGCTAGAGAAGCAGCAAGAAAAGCAAGAGAATTAACAAGAAGAAAAACAGCTCTTGAAAGCTCATCGCTCCCCGGTAAACTTGCAGATTGTTCTTGTCGTGAAGCTGAAAAATGTGAATTATATATTGTAGAGGGAGATTCTGCGGGCGGTTCTGCTAAACAAGGCAGAAACAGAATGTTTCAAGCTATCCTGCCTTTAAGAGGTAAAATTTTAAACGTTGAAAAAGCTCGTCTTGATAAAATCTACAATTCAGATTCAATTAAGACTATGATTCAAGCTCTTGGTATCAATATTTCAAAAAACCATGAAGAAGTTGATGTTACAAAATTAAGATACCACAAGGTTGTTATTATGACAGATGCTGATGTTGACGGAGCTCACATTAGAACCTTGATGTTGACATTCTTCTTTAGATACGCAAGACCTTTATTAGATAATGGTTATGTATACATTGCACAACCTCCTTTGTATAAAGTTACATCAGGCAAACAAACAGAATATTTATATGATGATAGAGCGCTTGAAAGATTAGTTCGTGAACGCGGCGTTAAAGGAGTACATTTATTTAATAAAACAAAAGATAAATCAATCTCAGAAGATAAATTAGAACCTTTAATGTATGAAATGGGTAAGTATTATAGAGCTTTCTATAACCCAATCATCAATCAAATGCCTTCTGTAATTGTTCGCGGTTTAATTCGTTCAGGAATTCAAGTACAAGATTTTGAAAACGAAGAATTAATGAAAAAACACTATGAATATTTAGCTCACTACATTAAAGACCACGCTGAAAATTATGGCATAATTGAAGCTAAAGATTATAGAGTATTTTTAACTTCAAATCCTGAAAACAACCGCTTCAATTTAAAAATTGAATTAGGCGGAGAATTAGATCCTGTATTAATTACACCTCACATGATTAAATCTCAAGAGTTTATGAGATTAAAAGACGCATATCCAAAAATCAGAGAATTTCTAATTGAAGAAGAAAAACTTTTAAAATTAGAAACAGAAACCGGCACAGTTGATATTACTTCATTTACTCAATTATCAAAACTAATTGAAGACAGAGGTCAAAAAGGCATGCAAATTCAACGCTTTAAAGGTCTGGGAGAAATGATGCCGCAGCAACTTTGGGAAACAACCATGGATCCTGCTAATAGAACTCTAAAACGAGTTAGCCTTGAAGACGCTCAATTATGTGATGAATTATTTGATATATTAATGGGCGATAATGTTGCGCCAAGACGCGATTTTATTGAACAAAATGCGGTTTACGCAACAAATATTGACGTATAATGATTTTAATTATCAGTTTAGTTTTAATTAGAATATTTTCAAATTCATTTTCGGGAGTTTTTCAAAAAAAACTCTCGAAAATTTTTAGTGCAAGTTATATTAACACAATTTGCTATTTTATTTTAACTTTGTTTTGTCTTTTAGGGTTTAAATTTTTTGATTTTTCAAATGTTGAAGTTTTTAAATACGCACTATTTTCAGGGTTTATTGGTGCAATAGGAAATATTTTTCAAATAAAAGCACTAAAACTTGGAGAATTATCTATTTTAGCACCAATTAACTCATATAAAATTATTTTTAGTTTAATATTTTCTTTTTTAATTTTAAAAGAAACCCCTTCAATAAACGCATTTTTGGGAATATCTTTAATAATTTTTGGTAGTTATATTATTTTTGAAACAACTCGCGAAGGGTTTTCATATAAGTTATTTTTTAAGAAAGATGTTCAATATCGAATTTTAGCTGTTTTATTTACAGCTCTAGAAGCGGTTTTTATAAAAAATATGATTATTGTTTCAAATGAATTAACAGCCTTGTTTTTCTGGGGTTTTAGTTCGTTTTTATTTTCTTTAATAATCATGATATTAAATCATCATAATTTTGAAAAATTACCTAAAAATAGTCTATACCTGATTTTTAGTTTAAGTTTAACAATGCTTATTATGCAATTTAGTACAAATATCCTTTTTAAAATTATGAATGTAAGCTACGCACTTAGTTTATTTCAATTATCTTCAATATTAAGCGTATTTTTAGGCTATAAATTTTTCAGAGAAAAAAATATTTTTAAAAAACTTCTTGGAAGCTTAATTATGGTTATTGGTGCTATTATCATAATTTTAAAAAATTAAAAAGCTAACGTGAGCAATTTTGTTTCCTGCCGATATGAGCAGGTGGGTGAGCGCCAGGGTGCATCCATTTCCTTTAAAAAACAAATTTCTTTGCCAAGGTATACTTCAAACACCTAGCATAGCCGACTGAGCAATTCTCTCCCTGTTAGATTAAATGTAGGAACAAAATTGTAAACCCACGCTAGCTATTATCATTATATCATGTTTTATGGTAAAATTCTATTTAGAAGGAGAGAAAATAATGAAAAAATTATTACTTGTATTAGTGTTAATTATAGGAGCAATTTTTACTTGCAGTCAAACGATAGGAGCAAAAATGAACAATAACGGTATTACAGAAGTTAGAGCATCTCACATTTTAGTTTTAGATGAACAACAAGCAAAAGATTTAAAAACAAAAATCGACAACAATGAAATCTCTTTTGAAGACGCAGCAAAAGAATATTCTCAATGCCCATCAAAAGCTCAAGGCGGAGATTTAGGCTACTTTGGTCGAGGAATGATGGTTAAGGAATTTGAAACAGCTGCTTTTGATGGTGAAGTTGAAAAAGTAACCGACCCGGTTAAAACACAATTTGGTTGGCACTTAATTAAAGTTATTGATAAAAGATAGTTTAAAACCCGCTTAAATAAGCGGGTTTTTTAAATTATAATTGATGTTCTAAAAGCATTAATTCTAATTCAAGGTCGGAAATTTGTTTTCTTGCAGCCATTTCTATTTTTACTATTTTATCTTCTTCAGAAGCAATTACTCTATCTGCTGCTTTTTTTAATTGTTGTTGATAATCTCTTATATCTTGAACTTGAGTATCTCTATCTTTTTTTATAGCATTAATTTTAGCTTTTATTTCTTCTCTTCTTAATATAATTTCAGATCTTTTTGTAGGAATTAAAGAAGATGAATTTTTGAATCCAAATCTATCATCATATACATAAACTAAATTTTTATCTGCTTTTGGATATTTTTCCTCAGGAGATAAACCAAGCTTATCTATACTTGATGAACTCTTAAAAGAAAGAAAATTAATTGGTGTAATGTTCATATAATTATCCTTTTATTATCTAATTGTATTAATACAACAAACAAAAAGAAAAAAATTTGCTAAACATGATATTGGCTTTGCAAAGTTGATATTTCACTTTGAAGATTAGATTTATCTTTATTTGCTTGATTTTTTAAATCATCTTTTTGTCTTTCCAAGTCTGATATTTGTTTTTGCGCGTCATCTCTAACTTGTCTTTCTTCAGAATCAATTTGATTTATATCGCTTGTTAGTGTTCTGTCTAAATCTCTAATTTGACCCCTAATATCATCAATTTGTCTATTTGCTTCTCTTTTTTGAGAATATGTTATTGCATCAGTTGAACTTTTAAATTTAATCTTCTTACTAAATAAAGATTTATTTGAAATCATTAAATTAATAGGTAGAATATTCATAAAATTTCCTCCTAATTTATCAACACACTAATATAAAACACAAAAAAATATAATTTGTTAAAAGACCCGCTTAAATTAGCGGGTCTTTTATATTGATTGATTATTCAAATTTAATTTGCGCCATTTCATCTAATGAAGCAAAAACTTCGCTTGCTCCACAATCAACAAATTGAACTTGGGCAGTAACACCTGATGATAAGTCAGATAATAAATATAAACCTGCTTTTCCAACTTCTTGAACAGTTGGTGTACGTTTCAATGGTGCTTTAAGAGCATTTGCTTTAAGCATTCTATCAAAACCACCTATGCCTTTTGCTGCCATTGTTTTGATAGGACCTGCTGATAAACAGTTACATCTTATGTTATATTTTCCAAGGTCAGCAGCAATAAATCTCATAGAGCTTTCAAGAGCAGCTTTTGCTACACCCATGATATTATAATTTGCAACAACTTTAGTTGCTCCAAGGTATGTTAGAGCTAAAATTGAACCGCCGCCAGACGCTTCCATTTGAGGTTTAGCATATTTTGCAATAGTAACAAGCGAATATGCACTAACATGCATTGCTAAATCCCAGCCTTCACGAGAAACTGTATAAAAATCACCTACTAAATCATCTTTATTTGCAAAAGCAACAGCATGAACAACAAAATCTAATTTATCGTAAATTTTAGCATACTCATCAAAAACTTTTTTAACATCTTCTTCTTTTGTAACGTCACATTCAACACACATTTTAGCATTCATTGATTCTGCTATAGGACGTACTCTTTTTTCCATTGCTTCATTAGCATAAGTAAAAGCAATTTCAGCGCCTTGAGCTGATAATTGTTCTGCTATAGCATTTGCTATGCCAAATTTATTAGAAACGCCAAAAATAATACCTTTTTTACCGTCCATTAAACCCATATAAATTCCCCTTTCGTCTTTAATAAATAGATTATAATATAAAGGGCTTAAATATGCAAAAGAGTTAAAAATTTAGGTAATTAATATAAGAATGTTAATATACAAGTTGAAATATTGCACCAAAAATGGTACAATATAAATAAAGAAATGGAGTGTTAAATGAATAAGAATTATATAGGTTCAAGTTTTGATAATTTTCTTGAAGAAGAAGACATACTTCAAAAATCTGAAGCTATTGCTATAAAACGAGTTATTGCTTATGCCCTAGAAGAAAAAATGAAAGCCGATAATATTTCAATTAATCGTTTAGCAAAAGAATTAAAAACTTCAAGAACCGCTGTTTGTAGAATTTTAGACCCTAATAATGCCTCAATTACCCTAAATACAATTGAAAAAATTGCAAAATACTTAGGTAAAAAAATTATATTATCTTTTGCATAATTCCTTATAGCGCTTTATTGCAATATCAAGCTCTTTTTTAGGTGTTTCTTGTGATTTTTTTATAAATGCGTGCAAAAGCACCATAATATTATTTTCAACATAAAAAATTACTCGAGCAATACCATTCGAAATATTACAACGAACTTCCTCTAATCCGCCTGTACCATGTAATACACGAGTTAGAGGCATTCCTATTGGATAACCATATTGAACGGTTTTAATATCAAAACCAATTGAGCGCATATCTTCTTTCGCTAAACTTTTAAGCCACTCTTAACCGGTTCATTACCTAAATTTGATTTATAAAAATATACTTCTAATGCTGATTTGCGTTATGCCATAGATTGATTATAACATATTATTATTGATATTATACAAATATCTCGCCCATTTTAAAAATAAGCGAGATATTTTATTATTTTATTTCTATTTAGCCTCTTTTCGGTATTCTCATAGAATAAAAAGACCTTATGACAAACACAAGCGCAACAATTAAAAATACAACTCCTGCAATTCGAGCATATGAGGCAAATTGAGCACTTAAAGCTATTTCCATAGCCAATAAACCAAATAAAGTTGTAAATTTAATTATAGGATTCATTGCAACTGATGAAGTATCCTTGAACGGATCACCAACAGTATCGCCTACAACAGTGGCATCATGCAATGGCGTTCCTTTTTCTGCTAAATCTACTTCAACAATCTTTTTAGCATTATCCCAACAACCACCTGCATTTGCCATAAATACAGCTTGGAATAATCCAAACACAGCTATTGCAATTAAATAGCTAATAAAGAATGATACAGCTTGTTTTGTTGAAATTGGAGCTGATAAAAACGCAAAAGCTAGCGCAAAAGAAAATAATGCAACAAAGATATTAAACATGCCTTTTTGAGCATATTGCGTGCAGATTTTTACAACTTCTTTTGAGTTTTCAAGGTTTGCCTTTTTATCATCAGCTTCACCTAATTTAATATGTTTTTTAATATATTCAACAGCAGAATAAGCTCCTGTTGTAACAGCTTGCATAGAGGCTCCAGAGAACCAATATATTACAGCACCGCCTGAAATAAAACCTAATAATGTATATGGATTTAAAAGGCTTAAAATGCTTTCAGGGTTGATATTTAGTACATTTTTAATAACTAATATTAAAGAAAATATCATTGTAGTAGCGCCAACAACAGCAGTACCAATTAACACAGGTTTTGATGTAGCTTTAAAAGTATTACCTGCGCCGTCATTTTCTTCAAGGTATCTTTTTGCATTTTCAAAATCAGGATTAAAACCATACGCTTTTTGAATTTGCAATTGAATATCAGGTTGTTGCTCAATTAAAGACAATTCATAAACTGATTGAGCGTTATCCGTAACAGGTCCATAACTATCAACAGCAATAGTTACAGGTCCCATTCCCAAGAAACCAAATGCCACTAAACCAAAAGCGAAAACAGTAGGATAAATCATAACATTTTGAATATATCCGCTAACAAAACACGCTAGACCCATCAACAATACTATAATTGCACCAATCCAAAAGCCTGAAAAATTACCGGATACAATACCTGATAAAATTGTTAAAGACGCTCCACCTTCTCTTGAAGCTCTAACAACTTCTTTTGTGTGTTTAGCTTTCGGACTTGTGAAAATTTTTGTTGCTTCAGGGATAAGCGCAGCTCCTAATGTTCCGCAAGAAATAATTGTGGAAAATACTAACCACATATTATCAGGCATTGAACCTAGTAGCCATTTGCTTACTGAAAAAGTCATAATAATTGATAAAATTGAAGTCAACCAAACAAGATTTGTTAAAGGTTGTTCAAAATCAAATCTTATATTTTTCTTTTCGCAAGTTTTAGCGTAAAGTCTTGTATTAACATTATTAATTAAATAAGCAACTATTGATGTAATTATCATCAAAAATCTCATAGTGAAAATCCAAGCTAAAAGCTGAATTTGATATTGGGGGAAAACTGCAAGAATAATAAAGCTAACTAATGCTACCCCTGTTACACCATAAGTTTCAAATCCATCAGCTGATGGTCCAATGCTATCTCCTGCGTTATCTCCGGTACAATCGGCAATAACCCCAGGGTTTCTTGGGTCATCTTCTTTAATTCCAAATTGAATTTTCATTAAATCAGAGCCAATATCAGCAATTTTGGTAAAAATTCCGCCTGCAACACGAAGTGCAGAAGCTCCAAGGCTTTCGCCTATCGCAAAACCAATAAAGCAAGCGCCGGCAAGTTTTGATGGAACAAATAAAAGTATAATAAGCATTAATATTAATTCAACTGAAACTAATACAACTCCTATACTCATGCCTGCCCTTAAAGGTACATTTAAACAATATAAAGGCTTAGAGCGTAATGCTAAAAATGACGTTCTGGAATTTGCTAAAGTATTCATTCTAATTCCAAACCAAGCAACCAGATATGAGCCTAAAATACCAATTACAGACCATAGAAGAATTAATCCTACGGCCTTTAAGCCCATATGTTGCAAAACACCAAAATAATAAGCAATACATAAAATAATCAAAACTTCCAACAAAATTAAAAATTTGCCTTGTTGAATTAAATATGTCTTACAAGTTTCAAAAATTGTTGTTGCAACATTATTCATCAGAGGATGAACTTTGATTTTTTTAATTCTAAAAAATTCTACTAATCCAAAAATTGTTCCTAAAATTGCAACTCCAATCCCAATAAGTAAAAGATTAAAGCTAAAGGGATCTTGTTTAAAATCAGGAACAATTAAATCTGCTTCAGAAGCAAATGCGCCTAAATTGCCTAAAAACAATGACAACATTAAAAGCGCATTTTTAAATGTTTTTTTCATTGGTACTAATTCCTTCATCACATAAATACAATTATGAATAGAATTATACCTTTTATTTAAATTGTTGGTATCAACCAAATAAGCCAAATTAGCCTATAAATCTGGAAAATACTTTAACATAAATCAAAATTGAGCCAATTATCAACAATACTCCTGATATTTTCATTAAAATTTCAGAAATATTAGAGAAATTTTTAACCCCTTTTAAAAATGAAGTGAATACTCCTGCTAAAATTACAACAACGCCTTGACCTATTGAGAATAAAAACAACATTAAAGCTGCCAAAACCATGCTTTTGGTTAATGTTGCAAAACTCATTATCCCCGCTAATATTGGAGTTGAACAAGGACTTGAAGCAAAAGCAAAAAGAATACCTATCAAAAATGGATACACAAAAAGGCTTGTACCTTTGCCTTTTGGAAATTTTTTAACTAATGGCGATAAATTAAGCTCGATTATTCCTAAAAGGTTTAAACCAAAAACCAATATCAAAGAAGCTAAAAATAATATCCAATAAGATCCGCCAATAGAAACAAAAACCCTGCCGCTTATAGCACAAATCGCCCCTATTATGGATAATATAAAAGCTAAACCAAAAGTAAATGATGATAATTGAATAAATGTTTTTAGTTTATTTTCATCACCATATCCGCCCACATATCCGACAATCAAAGGAAGCATGCCGATTGAACAAGGTGAAATTGATGATAAAACACCTCCTAAAAAAGAAGCTAATAAAAATATCGGCGAAAATTCTCCCTTTGATAAATATTCAACTAAATTATTTGTTAATTGCGTAATCATTATTTTATACCATTTAAAATTTCAACAATTTCATCTGATTTCATAGCGCCTTCATATCTTTTAGCTACGTTTCCATTTTTATCTAAAAAAACTAAAGTGGGCACTAATGTAACATTGTATTTTTTAATCATAGATTTATTATAGTCTTTACCTTTACCTATATTTTCAACAACATTTATTTCTTCAATTAAAACTTCATCTTTATAGTTTTTCATTGCTTTATTGATTTCAGCACTTGCTTCTTTACATTCTGAACACATTGGAGAAGAAAATTTAACTATTTTTGCTTTTGAAATTGGAGCCTCAGTTGCGCTTTTTGCTTTACACATTATTGCATTTTGCGCTTTAGCATCTAAATAAGCATATAAACCTAAGGGCAGAACAAATATTAATAATACCACAATCCAATTTTTCATCTTTTTTACCTCTTTTTATTTTACGTTTTTATTATAAACATAAAATTCTTTTTTATAAATTAGACTGGTTATTAATTAATTTTTTTTAAAAAAGCATAAATAATCAAGGAACAAATTAAAAAATCTAATCGTCTTAAAAATTGGATTTATGTTAATATTTTATTATAAGAGAGTTGAGATTATGGCAGATAAAATTTTTGATTGCATTATTTTAGGCGGAGGGCCTGCTGGTTTATCAAGCGCACTTTATTGTGCCAGAGGTAATTTAGATTGCGCTATTGTAGACAACAACGCAATTGGAGGAACTCCTGTTAATTATAGCGAAGTCGAAAACTACTTAGGTTTTGATAAAATCAAAGGCTTTGAACTAAGCGAAAAGTTTGAACAACACGTTGATAATTTTAATGTTGAAAAATTTCCTTATGAAGAAATTATAGAAGTGGATTTAATTTCACCAATTAAAACAATAAAAACGCAAGATAAAACCCTAAAGACAAGAACAGTTATTATCGCAACAGGCGCAAGAAATAAAAAACTTAATATCAAAGGCGAAAATGAATTTTATGCAAAAGGTGTTAGCTATTGCGCTGTATGTGATGGAGCTTTTTATAAAGATAAAATTGTTGCCGTTGTTGGGGGTGGAAATTCTGCTCTTGAAGAAGCACTTTATTTGACAAGATTTGCAAAAAAAGTTTATCTAATTCATCGCAGAGATGAATTTAGGGCAGATAAAATTGTTCAAGACAGAATCAAACACAATAAAAAAATAGAATTTGTTTTAAATTCTAATGTTATTGAAATTTTAGGAAAAGACAAAGTTGAAAAAATTAAAATTGAAAACACTAAAACAAATAAAACAAAAGAATTAAAAATAGACGGAATTTTCCCCTACATCGGAATTGAACCAAACAGCGAGCTTTTTAATTCACAAATTGAACAGGATAGTTTTGGGTTTATAATAACAGATGAAACCATGAAAACCAATAGAGATGGCGTTTATGCTATTGGCGATATTAGAAAAACTCCTCTAAGACAAATTATCACAGCTGTCTCTGATGGCGCTATTGCAGGAGTTGAGGCTGCAAGATATTTAATGAATTTAAAAACAACAACACTAAGGAAGTAGAAAATGAAAGCATTAGTTTACGATAACGAACTTAAATTAGATAAAAATTACCCTATGCCAAAATTAAAAGATAATGAGGTTTTAATTAAAACTTCAATGGTGGGTATTTGCAATACCGATTATGAAATAACTCAAGGCTATATGGGCTACAAGGGTGTTTTAGGTCATGAATTTGTGGGTGTAGTTGAAAGTGTCGGAAAAAACGCTCCTCAGAATTTAATTAATAAAAGAGTAGTAGGCGAAATCAACTGCGCTTGTAATAACTGTTCTTATTGTAATCAGAACTTACAAAGACACTGTCCAAACCGCTCTACACTTGGTATTTGGCAAAAAGACGGTTGTTTTAGCGAATATTTTACCTTGCCTTATGAAAATGTCATTGAAATATCGCAAAATATTGATGATATAACTGCAACATTCACTGAACCTCTTGCTGCTGCTTATGAAATTTTAGAACAAGTCCATATTAAACCTGATTCTAAGGTTGCAATTTTAGGCGATGGCAAATTGGGTCTATGTGTTTCAATGGTTTTTGCAGCAATGAATATTGATTATGTTCATATAGGTAAACACCCTGAAAAACTTGAAATATCAAAAAATTTAGGCGCAAAAACACTATTATTAAATGAATTAAAAGAAAACCATAAAAAATCTTTTGATGTTGTTGTTGAAGCAACAGGCTCCACTGGCGGTTTTGAAACAAGCGCTTCTTTAGTTAAACCAAGGGGAATTCTGGTTTTAAAAAGCACTATAGCAGCAAAAGAAGGGCTAAATTTAGCTAGTATTGTTGTTGATGAAATAACTATTGTAGGTTCAAGATGCGGGCAATTCAGACCTATTTTAAGACTTTTAGAAAAAGGTAAAATCAACCCAAAACCATTAGTTTCAGGGATTTATAGTGTAGATGATTTTAAAAATGCCTTTGAAAAAAACGCTCAAAAAGGAACACTTAAAGTTCTTGTAAAATTCTAAAATTAAAAAACTGCCCTTAATTTAAGGGCAGAAAGTCGGTTATAAGCCGAGTTCTGTATTAAGATAATTATCTATCTGACGCGTTTTTTCTTGCAATTTTCCAATTGGAAACGGAAATAGCACCTTCTTGCAAATTCAAACTTGCAGCCAATCGGGGTTTACCTTGCCTGATATTTCACAATATCAGCGGTGGGCTTTTACTCCGCCGTTGCACTTGTACTGAAAAATCAGTAACATATTTTCTGTGGCACTTTCCTCACCCTCACGGGCACTTGGGTTTCCCAAGCAAATCTGCTATTTGGGCTGCCCGGACTTTCCTCATACCTGCTATTCAGCTCGGTGTGATAGGCGTAAAGCTCCTGTTGAAATCAAAGATTTCTACGTCGCTTTAGTCCAGTGTCGCAATAGCCCACCAAGCTGAACGCTTGCTGTGCTATTGCTCACATCCTTCTGCTTTTTCATTTTCGCCTAAGTCCATCGGACTAAGGCTCAAATTTCAAAAGAATGCTTCGCACACCTTTGCCTTCGCTTTGCTTACCTAGTTCGCCCTGCGAACTACGGTTCGCTTTGCATTGGTACGGTATCCGCACTCGGCACGAGCTCAACGCTCCTGCCTTCGTGCTTCACACACCAGTGCCTAAAATTGCACTCGCTAAGCCAAGTCTGGCTAAGCTCGTTTATTTTAGGTTAGGTACGCAATTATCAGCCGACTTTTTTATAATTATAACATTAATAATTAAAAATATATAACCATTAATCTAAAATAAACAATCTATTTATTTTTATAACACTTACACTCTTTATTAAAACACCTT
>CALURR010000007.1 GCA_944323195.1 Candidatus Gastranaerophilales bacterium | reverse complement strand
AGTTCATATTCGCCTCGTCTACAATAAAAACACTCGCCGCAAGGCGCTGAATTAGCACATACTACTCTATCACCTATATTAAAGCCTTGAACAGCGTCATCCATTTTTTCGATTATTCCAGAGAATTCATGCCCAAAACCAGAAGGCACTTTTTTAATCAAAACCGGATGACCTCTTCTAAATGTCTTAACATCAGTTCCACAAGTAAGTGCTGCTTCAACTTTTACAAGAATTTCACCTTCATTTAATTCGGGTATTTTTACTTCTTCATACCTTATATCATTAGGCGCATAATAGCGCACAGCTTTCATTTTCATACTTCAATATATGCCTTAAAAATCTTATTATTAAAACTATCATCAACCGCTTTAGCTAAATTGTCAAGGGTATAATGGCTACTTAAATTTTCAACATTTACAATTTTTTCATTTAAAAATTTAGCCGATAATTCTATATCATACGGAGATGGTGAATAGCTAGAAATAATGCTTAATTCCCTATAATATATTTCATTATTGGAAAAACCTTTTAGATCATCTTCAACAGATGAAAAAACAATGATTTTTCCACCATCAATAACATATTTTAGAGCAGTTTCGATTGCTTTTGAATTTCCTGCAGTTAAAAATATTGTGTCATATTTTTTATTTTTATCAAACGAAAAGCCTGCTTTTATTGCTTTTTCCATTCTGTTAGATGAAATATCAAACCCAAAAGCATTAACCTTAAATGCCTTTAGCGCCTTTAACATCAATAGACCAATTGAACCTAAGCCAATTGTTAATGCGCTAAAATTGGAATTATCATTATCAAAGTCAAAACCGGCTCTTCTGACTGCTCTAATGCAGCAAGATAAGGGTTCTAAAAATGCTTTTTCATCATTTTTTAATTCATTATTCATTTTATAAACAGTATATTTCAGATGATTTTCATCCACTTTAATAAATTCGCTAAAACCTGACGGAAAAATATTACTATTTTTAAATGTTCGACACATTGAATATGATTTATTTTTACAATATTCACAATTAAAACAAGGATAATGATGTCCCAAAGCCACAATATCGCCTTTTTTAAAATCAGAAACCGAATCTATTTCATCAATTATTCCAACAACTTCATGACCTAGAACAATATTTTTTTCATTTTCTTTTGTGGCATGCTTGATTTTAACTAAATCTGACCCACACAAGCCACAACCAAGAACCTTAATTATGGCACCCTTTTTATCTAAAATCGGCTTATCAAGATTAATTATCTCAATTTTACCATTTATTAATTTAGCACTTTTCATAATTTCTCTTTTAATATTTAAAAATAATAGCTTTTAAATTATACTATAAACTATGCTTGATGACGAAATTAAAAAAAATATTTCTAAATGCTCCAGATGCGCTTTATGTGTTCAAAATTGCCCAATTTATGAAATAAAAAAGGATGAAAACAACACATCACGTGGGTTAATTTGTAAATTATCAGGCTATGAAAAAGGGTTGTTAAACGAAAAAGAAATAAAAAAAGATTTAAAAATCTGTCTTGAATGTTCAAAATGCGCAGCTAATTGCCCGTCCAAAATAAACACAACAAAAATTTTTGCCTATAAAAACGCGCATTTCAGCCCATCTAAGATAAGCCAAAGATTATTTTTATCAATCAAACTCTTGCCTATTAAATTTCTATATTTTATAAACTTTTTTAAACCAACAAAAAAAACAGCTCTAAAATCTGAACTTTTATATTTTAAAGGTTGCGTTGCAAAAGCCCAGCATAAAACAACTTTCTTAGATGAAATTTTGACTGAAGGCGATTTTTTGTGCTGCGGTTTACCTTATTTAGCCAGCGGCGATATTAAAAACTACAAAAAAGCTAAAAACAAAAATATTGAAATAATTAAAAAAGCAAAAAAAATTGTCCTTGATTGCGCCACCTGCAAAAGCGCATTATTAGATTATGATGAACTTTCAAATACAGATAAAGAAAAAATTGTATTTTTTTCTGACCTTTTAAAAGATAAAAAATTCAAATTAAAAAATAATTCAAAATATAAAAACAAAACAATAACTTTTCATAAACCTTGTCATATGGATAAAAAAGATTTTGAAAATATTGAAAAGTTTTTATCAAGCATTGAAAATCTAAATTACAAGCGTCTTGATAACTTTGATACTTGTTGCGGGTTTGGAGGAAGCTATTTTGTATATCACCCTATTATCTCAACAAAAATTGCTCTAAAAAAAGCTCTTACAATTAAAAATTCAAAAGCTGACTTAATTTTAACCGCCTGCCCATCTTGTACAATTGGTTTAAGATATAATCAATTAATTTCTTTTAACTTTAAAAAAACGCTTGAATTAAGAGACTTTATTGAAAATGAACTTACTATAGACTAATATAATGCATTAAAATTTCAATTATTTTCTCATGGCTATTTAAAATAAACACAACAATAATAGAAACAACAAGTCCAATTATAGCTTTTGTTAAGTCTTTTATTAAATGCTTATAAACTTTTTTCTCTGTAATAAAGCGCAATCTATTATATAGAGCAATTTCTCTACCTGCCAAAACTCCCAAAAATACCCAAGTTGTTGACATTGGGATATTATTAACCGTTTGAAAATAAATCAAAATTGCTGCATAAACACAATCGATAATGGTTGCACTTCTAGGATCTTGAGTATTTGTTTTTAATTTAACAATATTTTGAATTTCACCGCCTCTTTTATAACAAAGCAAATAAAGCAAAGCCAAAAAAGCAGACAAACTAAGTATTAATTCAACCAAGGATAATTTTCTTGGCAAGTAAATAAATAATACTGCCCCATCTTGTAATAACCACGCACTCCACAAAAATGCCGTTGAAAGCCATTTTGCGACAATCCAAGGAGTTGAAATAGGCTTATTTTTCATATATAAAAATATTTTTTCAACTCTACGGGCTATGAAAAAATACAATATTAATGAACAAATTAAAGCTGTAACATACCCAATAAAAGACTTGGCAACCATCAAACCAACTACTGTTGAAGATGAAAAAACACTTACAATTAAAAAAGCGGTTGCAACAGGAATACCTTTTTTAGTTAAATACAATAATACCAACGGCGGCAAAACATGCCACCAATAGAATGTTTGCGCATGTGGTATTCTATCCAAGCGGCCAAATGCCATATCGCCATCATTTACATACCAACCAATACTAAAGGTTAACACCATAACTAGACTAACATAAAGCCAAATTTGCCATACGGGCCTATTTTTTGTAGTATTTAAGAAAGTGCCTAATGTTTGTATTGCATCATTTGAAACACAAGCATATAGGGAAAGTAAAAACCCTATAATCATAAATATAAAGCTTGACGTAATTTCTATCATAAATTTTCCGCTTTACACTACATATCAACAGATGCCATAACATCATCACTTGCTTCAAAATTAGAATAAACATTTTGAACATCATCATGCTCATCTAATTTTTCTAATAGCAATAAAACTTTTTTTGCTATAGCCGGATCTGTTATTTCATTTGAATTTGATGGAATTCTTGTTGCTTGTGCACTTTTTATAGTGTAGCCCAAACCTTCAAGCCCCTTTGTTGTTGCTTCAAGATTTTCTGTTGAAGTCTTGATTTTATAATCATCTTCATCAGTATCTTCATAAACATCAATCGGATCAAATTCCATTGAATCTTCAAATAATCTATCAAAATCAAACATTTTAACTTCTTCTTTAGAGCGTTTTGATTTTTCTTGAGGTTTATCTATAGCAATAATTCCATAAGGCTCAAAAATCCAGCCCACGCAGCCTGTTTCACCAAGATTTCCGCCAAATTTTGTAAAATAGCTTCTAATGTCGCCTGCGGTTCTATTTCTGTTATCTGTTGCAGCCTCAATAAATACAGCAACTCCGCCTGCGCCATATCCTTCATAAGTTATTTCTTCATAATTATCACCTGCTAAATTACCGCAACCTTTGTCAATTGCTCTTTTAATTGTATCATTAGGTAATCCGCCGGCTTTTGCTTTTTCAACAGCAGTTCTTAAACGAAAATTACCGTTTAAATCTCCGCCGCCGATTTTAGCAGCGATAATTATTTCTCTTGAAAATTTAGCAAAATTCACACCGCGAGCAGCGTCTGCTTTTGCTTTTTTATGTTTAATATTTGCCCACTTGGAGTGTCCTGACATAATTTAATTCCTTATTTGTTCTTTTTCTTAATTAAAACATAGGGACAAGGAATTATCAAGAATTAAAGAATTTATAAATATTAAATTAGGCTACAGTCTTTGGAAGAACACCACCATATTTTTTATATAAGTTCATAATGTTATCAGAAAATTTTACTCCATTACATAGATATGAATAAACTTCTGCAACAAATTCAGCAGGTGTTGTTGCCGTATACGCTGTTACATTTGCAATGGTTTCGCAATACATTTCTTCACCAAATTCTTTTTTAAATTTATCCCAAAGAATTTGAATATCAGGTTGTTGGTCGACCAAAGTTCCATAATCAGCGTATTTATTGAATAAATCTTCGCCTATATTTTTTCTATGAAGCATATGTCCAATTTCATGGTTAATTATTCTAAACGGTCCGCCTGAATTAGTATTTTGAGAAGACGTTTTTGTTTTATTTTTAATTTCAACAAGAACTTTTATTTTGGCATCAACGTCTAATTTCATAAAATCACCTAAAGTTTGAGGTAAATTAGAATTTACCTTTAAAAATTCTTTTACTTTACTTTTTGAAAGAAAACTTGCGAATGTATTATCTGGATTTAAACCACTCATTAAGACTGTTTGCATTCTATCTACCAACTCAAGTTTTTCACCTAATTTCATTTTAGATAATTCTTCTTGACTAGGTAATTTAAAATCTCCCCAAATATAATCTTTACCTATACTTGCAAACTTTTTAATTGTATTTTCTATATTTTTCAAATAATCTTCGTTTACATCTAATCTGCCAAATCGATTTACAGCAAAAGAGCCTTGTATACCATCTTTTGGCAATACCTTTACTGTTCTTATAATCCTTTTATGGTCAGTACTTATGTTATTATTAAAATTAACCAATGCCTCATTAACATAGTTTGCTGATTCTAAATCTGTTAATTCAAATTTATCTATATGCAAATGTTTTTTTGCAAATTCTTTTGCTTCTTCAAGAGTTTTTGCAGGAGTAAAATCAATATTTTCAGCTAATTGTTGAGCTTTTTTAAATTTTCCTGCTGCAATTAAACCGCCAAGCGCAATAGCACCAAGCGCAACAGAGGCTCCAACAATAACTCTTTTGTCTACCCCTTTTTTCTCTGGAATAATAGCTTCTTGCGGCAATTTTGGTTTACTGGCAGCATTTATATATGCTTGATTAACTGAACTTAGTGATGAAATATTATCCATTTATATTTTCTCCTATTTATAATAAAAACATATAACAGAAAAAAATTGATAAAAAATTTTTTATTGTGATACTATTAAGTTACTATGCAAAACGAATTATCAAGAATTGACTACATAAGAGAATTAATA
>CALURR010000006.1 GCA_944323195.1 Candidatus Gastranaerophilales bacterium | reverse complement strand
AGACTTGTTCCAGGGTATGAAGCACCTGTTTATTTAGCTTGGAGCTTGGCTAATCGTTCAGCATTAATTAGAGTTCCTGCTAAACGTGGAGTTGCAACAAGAATTGAATTGCGTTCTCCGGATCCTTCTTGTAACCCATATTTAGCCTTAGCAGCAATTTTGGGTGCAATTTTAGATGGTATTGAAAATAAAATTGAACCACCATTGCAAGTTGAAGAAAATATTTATGAAATGACTCCTAAGGAACTAAAGAAAGCTAAAATTGATTCACTTCCGGGAACATTGATTGAGGCTGTTGAGCTATTGGAAAAAGATGAAGTTATCAAAGATTCTTTAGGTGAACATATTTTAAATGAATTTGTAACAGCTAAAAATATCGAGTGGGATAAATATAGAACAAATGTTACAAAATGGGAACTTGATTCATACTTAAATAGTTATTAATAAATAAAGGCGGAGATTATCTCCGCCTTAATATTTTATATGATTTGATATTCTTTTCCTTTGTTTATTATTAATTGCGCTGCAATATCAAGTTGATGATAACTTAAATCTTTCATAACACAGAGTCTTAATCTGCATTCTTTTCTTCTTGTAGCCGGATAAGTTACTATATTAACATAAACCCCTTGTATTCTTAGCTCTTGATATAGTTTAAATAGTTTTTTCTCATCATATATCATAACAGGTATTATTGCACTTTGAGTGTTTCCTAAGGTAAAGCCTGCTTGCAAGAGCTTCTTTTTAAGATAATCTGTTTTTTGCATTAATTCAGCTCTGCCTGCTCTATCTTTTTCTAAAAGTTTAAAAACCTCGATTAATCCTCCTGCAACTGATGCTGGCATGGCGGTAGAGAAGAAATAGGTTCTTGCGTATAATCTTAAATATTGAATTATTTCTTTTTTAGCAGCACAATAGCCGCCTAAGCCCCCTGGGCCTTTTGATAACATACCTACATTAAGATCAATTTTATCTTGAACATTATAAAATTGTGCGCTTCCTCTGCCTGTTTTTCCGACAATGCCTATTCCATGGGCATCATCTACCATGACTTTGCATTTATATTTTTGAGCTAAATCAGTAATTTTATCAAGACGGGCTATATCGCCATCCATTGAAAATACGCCGTCTGTTATTATTAATCTTCCTGTTATATTATCGGGAATTCTATCTAAAATGCGTTCTAAATATTTCATATTACCATGGGGATAAACTTTAATTTGCGCTCCTGATAATTGGCAGCCGTCAAAAATTGAAGCATGGTTTGCGCTATCGTTTATAATTATATCTTCACTGTTACATAGGGCTGAAATTACACCCACATTTGTTCCGTAGCCGGATGGAAAAACAATAGAGTCCTCGCAATTATAAAATTTTGCAATTCTTTTTTCAAGTTCTTTGTGCAAATCGCAAATTCCTGCATAATTTGATACGGCACCCATTCCCATGCCAAATTTTTCAACAGCTTTTTTTGCTGCTTCAACAACTTTTGGATGATTTGCGATATTTAAATATGAATTTGAGCCAAGCATAATAACATCATGGCAAAATCCGTCTTTTTCTTTTAGTTTGACTATTGGAGATAATTTATTTAAACTTATCATTCCCAAGGCTTCATTTCCTGTTAAAATGCCGCTTTTTAGGATTTTATCGACTCTTTTTGTTTTTTCAAATAAATCTTCATTTTCTTTTGTGTGAATAAAATTTTCAAATTTAATGTTTAGAGCTTCAGTTTCTGTGATAGTCAAAATTAAACCTTTCTTTTTAATCAAATAAATTATATAAATTTTAATCTTTATAGAAAATAGACAATAAGCTAATATAGTGTTATTATAAATTTCTTATAGGAGTGTCTAATGTTAGATAATTTATTTGAAAAAACTTGTTTTAATGTTTACAAATCACTTAATCCTACGATGATTAAGGCCATAGTTCCTTTTGTAGATATAATCAGAAAAATAAACAATAAACCTTCAATCCCTTTAAAAGAGAAATTGGCTGAGATTGATTTTCCTGATTTTTCTTCTGATAAGGTGGTTTTAGTCCATGGGGTATCAGTGGGCGAGGTTTTATCTTTAGAAAATTTAATTAAAAAAATTAAAAATACTTTCCCTGAAATAAAATTGGTAATAACTACAGGAACAGTTACAGGTCAAGAATTGGCAAAGAAAAAATACTCTGAAATTGCTGATTTTATAACTTATTTTCCGCTTGATGCTTATAAAACTGTTGAAAAATTTTTAAATTCTATTAATCCTAATGTTATTTTAATAGCTGAAACTGAACTATGGCCTAATTTTTCATATTGTGCTAAACAAAAAAATATCCCTTTATATATTATCAACGGAAGAATTTCAGATAAATCCTATCCAAGTTATTTAAAAATTAAAGGGTTTTTATCTATTATTCTGGATTGTTATCAAGGTATTTTTTGCCAAAGTGAATTAGATAGAGATAGGTTTATTGCAATTGGCGCAAAAGAAGATAAAACAATTGTAATGAAAAATTTGAAATTTGAAATTGATAAAAAAACATGTGATATAGACCTAAAGCAAGAGGGTTTTAAGGTTTTAATTGCAGGCTCAACCCACAAAGGCGAAGATGAAATTATCTTAGAACAATATAAAAAATTAAAAAATAAGATTCAAAATCTAAAATTAATTATTGCTCCAAGACATTTAACAAGGCTTGATGAAGTAAAAGAATTGACTAAAAATTCTGGTTTTAGCTATGGTCTAAGAACAAAAGAAGATAATTTTTTAAATAACGACATAATTATTTTAGATACCCTAGGGGAATTGTCTAAAATATACAATATTGTTGATGTGGCTTTTATTGGCGGAAGTTTTAATAAAACAGGAGGTCATAACCCCTTGGAAGCTACAATATATTCTAAACCAACAATTTCAGGTCCATCTGTTAAAAATTTTAGAGATATTTATTCTATTTTGGAGCGTGAAGCGGCTTCTTTTGTGGTTGAAAATGAGGATGAATTTTATAACGCACTAGAAAAATTATTCCTTGATGAAGAATTTTATTCTAAAATTTCGGATAATTGTCTGAAATGTTTTAATAATCAACAAGGTGCATCTCAATTTGTTATAGAAAAATTGAAAAATGTGTTATAAAAATTTTAAATGAGGAATTAATATAATACCGGGTTGACGTTCGCGGAGATAAAAGCCCTCGACTGCTCCCGATGAAGATTAATTGGTTTAATCTATGATTAAAAGCTCCCTTAAAGGGAGCTTTTTAGATTTCTTACTTATTTAAATCTTTTAGGTCTTGAATTTTTAGAGCTAAATAAGGATCATTTTTATCTGTATCAATTAAGAACATTGCAAATGTTTTATCAAAGTTAAAGTGTCTTGGAGTTGTTTGAATTGGCATAGCCATGCATTTTGTCATAATTGCAGCTTCAGATTTAACTTTTCCGCCTTTATTATTTAATTCTAATTGAATTGTTTCAATAGCCTGAGAGAAATATAGATCGGTACCTTTTATTTGTTTATTGCATAATTCAGGGTATTTTCTTTGGCTTTTGATTACCAGATTTGGAACTTTTAGAGTGTCGTTAGTATTGAAAACTTCGCCTTCTTTATATTCTTTTTGTTTTTTTAGCATTTTTGAATATAGGGTTTTAAGATCTTTATTTTCATCTGTTCTATATAGGTAAACTATGTCATTAGTTTTTGTTAAAAGTTGAACAGCATAGTCGTTTTCATTGTTATAGAATAAAACCCTGATGTTTTTATCTAGAATTTCATTTGATTTATTTGTAATTCCAAAGAAATCAAATTGTTCGTTTGAATTGTTAAAAGATGATTTTTCTAATTTATCAAACTCATTTAAAAATTCAAATTCTTTTTTTAGCATTGCATAAGCGTAATAGCTGCCTATTCTTTTTGTCCAATCAAGTGTGTCTAAAATATCTGAAGTTTCATTGAATTTTTCTTTAATATCTTTTTCGATTTGTTTTTTTGCTTCAGGAGATGTTTCACCATAGCTTGTGTAGTATGATGATTCATTTAACATGTCTTTGTTGAATTCTTCATTGTTAAGGGCTTTTAGCTCTTTTGTCGGTCTTTCTTTTACAAATTCAATATCTCTTTGAATGATATTGTTTTTCATATCATTGAAAACAAGCTGAAAAGTTCCAACCCAAGCTTGATTTGGTGCTTTTGAATTTGATGAGAATAGGGTTAGAATATCCAGATTTGAATTTGCACAAAATCCCCCTGCACTTAATAATACAGCACTTAGCGCTGTTAGTAAGATTTTTTTCATAAATTAACTCCTTCTTGACTCATTTATAAAGTATATACTTTGGTTTTTTTTCTGTCAAATTGGTATTGAAAGATAGATTTGACAGGTGTTTTAAAGTGGTTGTTAAATCTACTTCCAATACACTCTAAAATTTTCAATTTCATCTAAAGTCTTATTATAATCTCCTTTGAAACATATTGTTCTATCATCAATATATAAATAAGAAGATAATTTAATATTAGTTACATCTTTAAAAAAATTATCTAAATTATTTTTAATTA
>CALURR010000005.1 GCA_944323195.1 Candidatus Gastranaerophilales bacterium | reverse complement strand
AAATATTTTTTAAAACCACATCTGCCATTTAAATATCCTTTTATCCATCTATTCTCAAAGGTAGCACAAATGTAATCATTGTACCAAAATTTTCCTTTGAATACACCCACATATCTCCACCAAAATCAGTTGTGTATATTTTTAAAATATTCAATGTAGCTCTAAGCCCTATAGGGCGTCTTGTTAATCCTTGATAATAAGTATTAAATATATTATCCAATTCTTCTTGATTAAATACAATATCTGTTATTTTAGCTTCAAAAAGCACATAATCCGAACCATCAAGAGAATTATTTGCCATAAATTCTCTTGTTTTAAGAAAATCAACAGGAGGATGTCCTATATTTAAGGTACATTTTCCCAAATTTGAAAATCTTAAGAATATATCCATCACGCATCTTAGCATATATTCTACTGCTTCAGAATCCAAGCAGCAATCTCTTTGGGTTAATGTTCTATAATCAAGAGAAAATATAACTTTTCTATCATGAAAATCTTTTTGATAAACTCTTTCGATTGATTTAATTAAATTTATTAAATCAAAAGTTTTATTATTGTATTCAATTTTTTTAGATTCTAATTTAAACAATGCAAATAATTTTTCCAAATCATAGTTCAAATTATTGGAATTATTATTTATTATATTTAAATATTTTTCTTGTTTTTCAGATAATGCTCCGCCGATTCCATCCAACAGAGCCCTTGAAAAACCGCTTATTGAAACTAAATTTGACAAAATTGCACCTGACGAATCTAATAAAAAATCATTTTTTCCATCAATAATTTTTTGAGCTTGTGCATATTTTTCTTTTATATTTCTTTGTTCTTTTTTTTCATATGTTACATCTCTAACGCAAACCAAAACCTTAGAATTTTCAATTAATCTTCTTGCTGTTATTTCCAAGAAAACCCTTTTTTCTTCGTCATTGTTTTCATCTTTTACAATAGCCTTAACATGAGCACTAGTATCATCTTGTGTAATTTTATTTAAGATAAAAGTCCCATTTTCAATAAAATCGGAAAAATAATGCCCAACCATGTTAAATCTTGAAATTTTATATATATCAAGAATTTTATCATTTACATCAAGAATTTTGCCGTCTTCTTCAAGGGTAAAAACGCCATCAGGCAATAAATCAAAACTTTCTTGTTCTTTCGGCTTTTTAAAATAATCTAATAACTTCATCTACTTGTAACACTCTTTTTGAACTAATCTTACCATAATTTTTTATTAAACAAAAGTTATAGAAAAGCTAATCTTTGTAATAATTAACATTTAACTTACAATAATTTACTATGATAATAGAAAAATATAGGATGACATAATGAATTTTGTTGAGACAATTCAAAATAAAGAAATTGTTCTAATCATCAATAAAAAAATAATAGATGATAAATTTTGCAACAAAATTTTAAATAAAATCCAAAACAACAAAAAAGTCGGTCTGGATATGAAAAAAGTCCAAAATATTTGTTCCAAAAAATTTATCCTTTGCTTACTTGAAAACAAATTTAAACTTTTTAATCTTCAAAGTGAAGTCTTGGCATATCTTGCTATAATTTTAAAAGACGGATTTTTAAAATCACACATAAGCTATGAAGATTTCAATAAAAACAAAAGAGAATTGGTTAAAAGACATTTTGTCGTTATATAAATCTTGCAAAATTTCATCAAATTAATGTAAAATTTCAATATGTTTTTTTGTGCAATTCTTTTTAATTTATTTTCATCTTATTTAATTGCTTCCTTGTGCAACAACTTTCTAATTATTTTTATTGCATATTTTGCTTTCATTGTAGCAAATATGGAAATCTTATCTTTCTTTAGCGCAATAAACGAGCCCAATCTTTTATTTTTCTCGTTTATAAATCTTGTTTTAAGCTTTGCCTTTTTTAAATTTAAAAAAGGCAATTTGCTAAAACCAAACTTTGACACAAAAAGGTTTATTAATTCTCTTTTATTAGATAAATCATTAGCCTTGCTTTTTTGCTCATTTATAATTCTGTTTTTTTCATCTTTATTTCTTTCAATAATAACTCCTGCAATGGAGCCTGACAGTCAAACATATCATTTTTTAAGAGCTTGGGAATTTATAAAAAATCAGAACCTTTTACATTTTGAAACAAATGATATAAGAGCTCTTATTATGCCTATAAATTCCGAGATTTTATATGCTTGGATGTTAGCATTTAAAAAAAATTTATACGGCTATGGAATTATTTCATTTATAAGCTATATTTTAACGATTCTTGCAAGTTGGCAAATTTTTGAAAAATTCAAATTTTCATATCGCAAAAGACTTTTTGCTATTTTTATTTTTTCCTCATTGAGCGCTGTTATAATTCAAATTCCAAGCATGCAAACAAATATTTTAGTTGGAAGTTTATTATTGAGTGCTTTTTGCTTATTTTTATCAAATTCAAAAACATCAATTTATTTTTCTTCTCTAGCCCTAAGTCTTGCACTGGGAACAAAAACAACTGCAATCATCTCACTTTTAGGCTTTTTTAGTTTTGTTATATTATACGAAATCTTAATTGATAAAAATAAAAACCTTAAAAAAACACGACTTTTTATTATTTTCCTTTTAATTAATTTCATTATTTTTGGAAGCTATAACTATATTTTAAATCTTATTCAATTCAATAACCCTTTTTCAAATAACGCGGCTTATCAAGGACATAAATTTTGGGGCGGAATCAAAGGTTATATTTCTAACTTACTTAACTTTACGCTTCAGGCTTTTGATTTTACAGGTTTTAAGTGGGGAATATACTTAAATGATAAAATTTTAACAATCAAAAAAGAAATCTATAATCTATTAAATATACCAATAAATATTGGCACAAACGTAAAATTATACGAAGTTAATATTGGCACAGACGAACAAATAGCAGGCTTTGGCATATTGGGCTTTTTAGCCTTTTTACCTTCGATATTAATCTCTTTTTTTAGTTTCTTTTTCAATAAAAACAAAAGGACAATTCTTTTATTTTTATTATCAACCACATTTATACTTAATATTCTTGTTTTAGCTCGCTCTTGCGCTTTTATGATTTTTTCAATTCGTTTTGTGGTTTCTTTTACCTGCTTAAGTCTATGTACATGTGCAATCTTATATAGCAAAAAGAACTTCTTAAAACCAATAATAGTACTTTTTTGCATTTTCTATATGACATTAATCCCTTTTTATATCCAAAGAATGCCATTCAAAACATTAATCTATGACCTAAAACAAAACAACTATAACTTAGACAAGTTATCAGATGATTGTTTTAGTAACAAAATAATTCCTGTATATAAAGCAGGATACATAATTAAAAACACAATTGAAACAAAATATAAAGATAAAAAGAACATCGCAATAATAAAACCGCTGGAATCAGTAGTTTTTTATGTTAAAAGCCTTGAAAACAAAGGATATAATATTGACTTTTTAAATGGTGCACTTTTAAACGAAGAAAAATTAAAAAAATATGATTTAATAATAGCCATAAACGACAGCCAAAGCGACAATGTATTTAATATAGACGATGTATTAAATACAAAATACACAGTGGATAAAAATAACAATGTAAGATTTGACAAAGAAAACAAATTAAATTGCTATTTTAAATTTATAAAATTACCTGACACGAAAATAGTTAATGAAAAAAATGCAACAGAAAGAATTTGTTATACTACAAACTACATAAACAAACTATACAAGCTTGATTATATAGAATATACAGATACTCTTACAGGCTTCGAAAAAATTAAATTACTCTATTTTAAGGGTTAAAAAATATTCAAAAATGCGCTATCATGTATAAAGAAATTATAAAAAGGGATTGTTATGCTTAAAAAAACTTTATCAGCTACACTTTTAATTCTTTGCTTAAACACTTTCATACCGTTCTATGCTCTAGGATATGATTGCCCTGATAATGACGTTGAACACTTAGCACCTGCAGTTAAAAACGCAAAAGTTGATTTGGTTAAAATAACTCCCGGAGGCAATATAATTCAAAAAGAAAACTATATTGTTGTTAACTTTGCTCAAAATTTTAATTCAAAATACTATAAAACTGGCGACTATGTACAATTCAATTTTGACAAAGATTTAAGAACACAAGAAGGAACACTGCTAATCCCTTGCAATTCCTCTTTAATAGCCAGAGTAAGTTGTATTGAAAAACCAAAATGGTTCTCAAGAAATGCAAAAGTATTTATGGAATTTACCCATATATTACTTCCTGATGGTACAAATATCCCTGTTTGCGTTCAATTGGCAGATAAAAAATATCTTCAAGAAGGCGCTAAAGAAACAGCAGGAAAAATTGCAGCATACACACTTTCTATAGGTGCAGTTGGTTCCGGTCTCGGTGCTGCAATAGGTGTTGCTGCAGGACATACTATTACAGGTTTAATTATAGGCGGCTCAGTTGGGGGCGGGGTTGGTCTAGTTTCAGGAATTGTTTCACCCGGGCTTCATTTTAAAGCTAAAAAAGGCGAGAAAATAATTCTTGAACTTCAAGATAACCTAAAACTTCCAAATTAATTGTTAAATAATTTTAATTTTAGCATTTTTATTTCATAAAGATGCTAAAATATCACTATGCAAAGTTTTTTTCAAGATGAATTTATGTACAAAAAACTTCTTAAAAGAATGAAACAAGAAGTTTTAAAAGAACAACTTAACAAAACAATAGATGAAATAGACTATCTTAATGAGCTACAGCGACATGTTGCAGAAAGAAATGATTTTATTTCATCACACATTGAAGAAATTGATTACATTAAAAAAATAAACAATGTCGGAAGAAAAAATATACAAATATAGGCTTAAAATTACCAAAAACAAAGAGCTCCGTTTTATTTCTCACCTTGATTGGCAAAATTTGATTTTAAAAATTTTCAGAAGATGTGAACTAAAACTAGCGTTATCTCAAGGTTTCAATAAAATGCCAAAAGTTTCATATTCTCCGGCTTTACCTATTTTTATCGAATCAAATTGCGAACTTGTCAACTTTCAGACACTGGAACCTTTAGAAAACAATTTTTTAAATAAATTTAAAAAATTCTCACCCAACGGAATTGAAGTTATTTCTTTTAGTGAAATTAATTCAAATAATGAACCTAAATCGCTTGAAAATTATGTACAATGGGCAAGGTATGAAGCAATTTTAAATGATGAAAAAAATCATGTTTACAATTTTAATGAAATAAGATATATTATAGAAAAGTGTTTATCTTCGGATGAATTGTTAATCACGAAGAAAACTAAAAAAGGTATAGAAAAAACGATTAATTATCGAAATTCCCTAAAAACATTTGAAATTCTGGATGGCAATGTTTTAAGCTTTATATTGAAAGCGGGACAAAACGAGGAAATTCCCTCTCTTAGAGCGGATGAGTTTTTAAAAACCTTGTTTGATGACAGTAGTATTTTCAAAATAAAAAGAGTGGAATTTTTCGATACCAACTTGAGAGTTATTTAAGTTTAAAGGAAAATTTACCATGACAAAAAAAATTGTAATATCAGAAAAAGATAATATCGCTGCTTTGACTGAAGATAATAAAGTTTGCGAATTTTTTGTTTCTAAGGGCGATGTACTTTTAGGAGATGTTTACCTATCAAGAGTAGACAATATTCTCCCATCCATTGAAGCTGCTTTTGTTGATGTAGGAATGGCAGATAAAATGGGCTTTATTCACACTGATGACATCATGGGAAAAGGAACACTAAAAGAAAAGGTTAAACCTAATCAAAAATTAATTGTTCAAGTTGTTAAAGAACCAACAGGACACAAAGGCCCCAGAGTTACAACAGCCCTATCACTTCCGGGAAGATTTTTAGTATTACTACCTGATGAAAAAGGAGTTAATGTTTCTAAAAAAATTACTTCTCAAAAAGAAAGAGCAAGGCTAAAATCTATCGTTAGCCTCCTAAAACCTGTAGGTGTAGGAGTTATTGTAAGGACCGAGGCTGAAGGTCAAACAGATGCCGAAATTCAAGAAGATTTAGAAATGCTGCTTGAAAAATGGAATTCAATAGTAAATGCGGCAGACAGCGCACAACCCCCAACTTTATTATATAGAGACCAAGATTTGCTATATAGAGTTATAAGAGAAGCATGCGATTCCAATGTTGATGAAATCATTGTTGATACTGCTTTTGCACTTCATAGAACAACACAATTATTGCAACATTGGAACATGCAAGTAAAAGTTACAATGCACAAAGGCAATGAACCTTTACTTGTTGCAACAGGAATAAATAAAGAAATTCTAAATTCGCTAAACACAAGAGTTAATCTACCTTTAGGAGGATATTTATTTATCCAGCAAACAGAAGCATTAACCGTTGTTGATGTTAACTCAGGCAAATTCACAAGCTCATCTAACCAAGCAGAAACTATTTTAAAAACCAATATGCAAGCAGCAGATGAAATCGCAAGACAATTAAAGCTAAGAAACATCGGCGGGATGGTTGTAATCGATTTTATCGACATGGCTTCAAGAATGGATAAACTAGCTCTTTTAGAGCACTTTGAATTAGTTTTGGAAAAAGATAAAGCAAAACCACAAATCGGACAATTATCTGATTTAGGTCTTGTCGAATTAACAAGACATAGACAAGGTCAAAGTTTGGCTGAAATATTCACCAAAAAATGCGATAAATGTCAAGGTCAAGGCTTTATTATTGATGAAATGAAATTCTCAACACCAACAAATATCGGCGAATCAAGAGCAAAAATGAATAAAATCAAAGGACCTTTTAATTCAAGCTTTAATCAAGAGAGTCCAACAAATCAAAATCAAAGAAATCACAAATTTGATAAAAATCAAAGACGTGATAAAAATAATCAAAGAAATCAACAAAATTACCAAAATAACAATCCTCAACAAAATCCTCAACAAACACCGACTCAAGAGCTTACTAAAGCTCAAGTTAACGATATGATTGATGATTTAATTAAAGATGTTGAGCTAAACAATCCAATTGAAACTATTGAAGAAAAACCAAAAGAAACCTTAACACCACAAAATGAAGATACTCAAATTAAAGAAGTGGTTGAAGAAGTTGCAATCGATATGGCTCAACAAAAAGCACAAGAATTAAAAGAAACCCCAAACAAAAACCCTGAAGCAAAAGAGGAAGTTAAAGAAGATGCTAAAGAAGAGGTTAAAAAGCTATCAAGAAAAGCAAAAAAAACCAGAAAAAAATCTGAAATAGCCTCTGAAACTTCTGAAGAGCAAACCCAAAACACTGAAGAACAAACAGAAACAAAAGAAGAAAAACCAAAAAGAAGAACAAGGAGAACAAAAAGTGCTAAAACAAATTAGTAAAATATTTGTTCTTGTATATGCAATTTTGTCTTTGGGAATATGCCCTGTTGTTATGGCTGAAATCACAACACCAAATCAATCAGACAGCAGCAAAATGGAGCTTATTCAAAATGATGTCAGAGTTGATGACTTAGACATCGAACCGATAAATGTCCAAGATGTAAAAAAAGATGTAATCCCCGACCCGCACAAAGAAAGCAAAAAGGTTATGGCTCTTTTTTTGAAAACAATGCTTGGAGTGGCAATTTGTGCAGTAATATTATATATTGTTCTATTGTTTGTTAAAAAATTCTACAGCAGTGCTTTCGTAGTCGAAGAAGATGAATATGAAAATCTTGATTTATCTACACCGGATAACAAGCAAGATGCCCTTAAATCATTTCTCAACAGAAGTATTAAATAAAACTCATAAAGGATTGTCTTTTTAAGCTACAATATCATCTTGAATGTCTTGTTCATTTTGACAAATTGTACTCTCATCAGGCAATCCTTGAGTTTTCAAAAGAATATCAACAATGTGTTTCATTTGACATTTGAAAGAATATTTAGCTTTTGTAATTGGGCAAATATCGCAATTACAATTAATTTTGTAGCACTCAAGCGCTTGCTGAGTCCAATTTTGAACTATAGAATCAGAAATAACGCCATTAGTTTGACACACAAAATGCTCATCATCAAAGTTATTGGCATAACTTTTAAACAAAATATCTCCCTCAAATCTTAGTAAATCTTATATACAATTACATTATGCACCACTTTTTTATTTTTATCAAATAAATCCTATGAATGTAGTATTAAATAAATTATTCTTTTCGGCAATTAAAAATAACAGAAAATAAAATAAACTTAAATTATGTTTGACTATTTTAAAAATATTGCAGAAAAAAACTCATGCCAATCTATTGGCGTTTGCTCGGTACACCCAAGCGTAACTTCACTATATGAAATACTTTTAGCGCAATTAAGAGATATATCATATTATCTTGTTAAGCTGAAAGAATTTGGCTTTTTGAACAATAACATCATGGATGTTGTAATAGAAACTCTATCAACATTTTTAATAAACACAAGTTTCAATCAAAGCAAATATTTAAGCTTAATTAAAAAATTGCAAAATATAAAAGAAGAAACTAAAGAAAAATACACAAACTACTGTTCAGTTCATAAGTTCCCATACGAAGTTATTAATTGTAATTTAAAAATAGACGATAAAACAACTATTTCAGAATTAATCAACTATTCACAAAATACACTTATGAACAAACAAAAAAACTGCGACAGAAAAAAACAACGTCTTTTCGAACTTATAACGCTTCAAGCAAAACTTTGCGCAATCAATATTGTAAAAATCAAAAAACTTGATAAAAATTTCAACGATTTTGATTATGATGTTATAAGATTTTTTGCGCTAACCAATGGATATTCCATTAGAGATGAAAAAATCATAAGAAGAATAAAAGAATTTTCAAATATTTCAGCAGTTTTAAAAGAAAAACTTGATTCAATATACAAAGAAAAATATGGAAATAAAGAAAGTGCTTCTATTCTCACTAATCCGCAAAAAGGGCACTCTATTCTTGTTTCAGGAGACGATCTTGATGAACTTGAGCATGTTTTAAAAGCTCTGGAAGAATACGATCCCAAAACACCAATAAACGTTTACACAAACGGCGCATTAATTTTGGCTCATTTTTATCCGTATTTTAAAAATAATAAATTTTTAAAAGGACATCTCGGAAAAGATAACACAGAATATGAATTTTCAATATTCCCAGGGTCAATTTTGATAACAAAAAACTTTATACAAAAAATTGACACACTATATCGCGGTGAAATTTTTTCAAACAAACTGATTTCTTTTGAAAAAGTATTCGATATTGAAAACGATAACTATGAGCCATTAATTAGCTCCTGTTTAAATATTGACGGTTTCAATAAAAATCAAGAGAAAAAATATCTTAAAATTACTTATGATATTAAAGAAATTGAAAAAACTCTTGAAAATATAGAAAACGAAGAAGTTATTTTGATTGCAGGAAAACCTGATGACAATTACATTGGAGAATACAAAAACAAAAAAATAATCACATTTAATTATCCTTTGGAAGAAGATATTTTAATTAAATCAATAAAATATTTAAAAGAGAAAAACATTAAAACCACAATATTTTTCTCTCAATGCAATCTTTCAAGCATAGACGCAATTCTTTCATTGTTAAACGAAGAAATCAATATCTATCTTGCGCAATGTTCTTCTTTATTAATTAACCCTCATGTCATAGAAGCTCTAAAAGAAGACTTCATGGTTAATATAATATAAATTAAGCCTCCTTAAAAGGAGGCTTAATTTTTAGTGTGCACCGTTGTATACGGGCATATATTTATGTTTTTCTAGTCTTGGATTAGGCACATAGAAAGTTAATACTGTATCATCAACTTTTATTTTTCCTTTTGTAGATTTAATCTTGCCATTTTCAACAATATAATCAATGTCATCATCCACAAATTTGGCTTGTTCTTCATCATATACTTTTCTTCTTAGGATTGTGCCATCAGGAAGCCCTGAAAGACCATTTTCATCTTTAATTTCAATTGAATCAATTTCATGGATTTCATTAAGATCCACACCTAATCTTGACTCATGTCCTTTTGGCATACGATTAGAAGTAATGACGCTTAAAACTTGCGAACCAAATTCATCATATTTCAACATTGGCCACATATCTAGGTTATCTTGTTTATCCATATTTAAAGATATTGGGTATCCTTCTCTTAAAGCGCTTAATTGAGGATTTTTATATAATGATGAAATAGCCTTCATTTTGTCATAATGAGGTTTATATCTTCTATCATTTTTTAGGCCATGAAGAATTTCGCCCCTGTTTGCCTGATAAACATTTTTAGATGGTGTTTCATTACCGGTTTGAGCAAATTCTGCACCATTAAACAAAGTAGGTGTACCAACAACAGCATTCATTACTTCCCACACTGATTGTTCCAACTTCATTGAATCAGCTAACATGTTATAACGTATATTCAATATAGCGCTAACATCATACATGCCTGCTCTTTTAAATATAACAGGCAAAGAATCTTCATAAGCCATTGAACCGAATTTATCTGCTCTGTTAAAATCGGGTTTGCCATTTGGTCCTTTAGCCCCATTTGTAACATCCCTTAGAGCAGCTAATAATTTATTTTTAATTTCCGGATTATTTTCATATTGTTTTTCTATAGCTTTTTTCATCACTTCAGCAACAGCAATCGCTTTTGAATTGATTTTTTTATAATCAGTTCTACCTGTAATTTCTGTAGCCAGTTTCTTTTGTTCATCTGAACAATTTTCCAAATTGCCTGCATGGAATAATTTCGAATCCAATGGCAAATGATGCATTAAACGAGGTTTATCATGGTTTTCATAGAAAGTATGAGAAAATATTGTAGCATGAGGTTGAGAAAATCTCATCAAATGCTCAGTTTGATTTTTTAAGTGTGCAACATTACCTGCTTTACTATCAACATTTTCATATCTTTCAGGGTTAACACCTGCAAACATAGATAAGTTATTGAAATATTTATCGTAATTTGAACCTGTCGTAGCACCTGTGTATTCTAAAAATCGTTGTTCTTTGGCGTAAGCTACATGATTTTCATAGAATGTCGGATAATAATCATCATCCAAACCAACTTTGGAAACCAACCCGCCAAAGAGGTTTAAAACCTTTGTTCTGTTTTCATCAGCGTTATTTGATTCACTAAAATATCCGGCTCTGGTCTTATCCGGCTCATAATATTTGTCGCAAATATCAAGAACGGCCTTTTTGTCTTCTTCATTAATTTTACCTGTCCTTAAAACATTAGCTGCAGCCAAAAAGCCATCTTTATCAACTTTGCCACCTTTTGCTTTTTTAGCAATCACATCAAGAGATCCTGCTGTTTTTTCAATAAAATTATTTGTATCATCTGGCGAGAAATTTCTCATTGATTTAACATCATTCCATTTATAAAAATCAGCAAGACTTGTTAATTCAAGAATTGTGAGAGCCGCAGGGTTGTATTTTTTGGCATATTTTACAAAATTAGCCCAGAATTGGTCAATTCCGGAGAACTTACCCTTTCCGTTCCATAATTCACCGTATGTTGTCTCGCCGCTTCTAACACTATCTAAATCAGCAATATCTTTTGCAGCATCAATACGCCAGTTTAATCCTGCCTTGCCAAGATTAACAATGGCCTCAGCTTGTCTAAAATCATCTAATGAAATCTTAGATAATTTTTCTGCAATATATTTTCTCAATACATATGCTGTATTTGTATTTATAGATTTTTGTATTTTTCTTACAACTTGTTTTCTTTCATCTTCAACACTTACAGGATTAAAATTTAATAATGAATTAAGAGTTATTTCTTTTAAATCTTCTTTATCAATTGAACCGTCAGCATTGATTAAATCAGGATTAAATGCGCTAACATATATTTTTTTAATTATGTCAGACGCAAAAGTTTTAACAACATATGTCCTATAATCTTCGTTATCTTTATATCTTTCAGGTATTGCCTCATCAATTAAAGTATTTGCAATATCGCTTACTTTTTCAAATGTTTCTTCATTTAATAACTCAGAATTAAATTGAGGTTCAGAAAATATTGCAGATAGCTCGGGGCTTGTTTCAATAGATTGTAAAGGAAATTCTTTGATATAATCTTCTACGGTTTTATTTTCTTCTAAAACTCTTGATTTAATTTCTTCTGGAGCAGCTGCAATTTGTTCCATCTGCTCATAAGTAATTTTATTATTTTTGGCAGTGGACATTTTTTCTTTTTCAGACATTAATGCTGTTCTTAAAATTAAGTCACTTTGTATTGTTTCAGACCAAAATTCAGCACTATGAAGCAAATATGACCTCATGTTCATCATGGCTTCAATATTTTCTTTGGTATTATCAGGATTTGATAAATTTGATTTGACAAGATCAACCTGACCATCCCAATATGTTCCGCCTGAAGCTTTATCTCTACCTGCTATTTTAAAATAATCAAATGATAAAAATTTTTCAACATCATCTAAATCTTTAAGAAGAATGGCATTTTTATCTCTAAAAACATTTAATCTTTTATCATCAGGGTCTACTTCAAAATAGAATTGATGAACAGATCCGGGGTATCCTACAATATCAAAAGGATCTTCAGGAGAAGAATCGTAGCTATCTATTAATTTTGTAGAATCGTTGATTTGTCTTCTGCTCGCCAATCTAGTATCATAAAATTGGATGTAAGTTGGTTTATTCTTGTTATAACCCGCCTTTTTAGGATTAATAACCCTTACCCCAAGAGTAGGATATTCATATTCTTCGCCTTTTTTTGGCAGAGTTGGTATAACACCAAATTCTGTGTTATTTTCAAGTTTCAACATATTATAAAATGGCGATTGAGGACCCCATTTTAGGGCATGTGCGACTATTGGCGATTGCAAACTTTGGCTTGTTAGCGCAATATCGGCCACATAGCCTTTACCTTTTTCATATAAGTGAAAAATAAAATCTTTAAGTGTTTTTATATCGTTACATTGATAAACATTATTTGTCCAGTATTTATGACTTGAAGTAGGGTCAACACCAATATCAGGAGAAGTCATTACGTAAGTATAAGGATCTAATTCATCTGTTTTTAAAAGCGCATCAAGACCTTCAATGCTTCCACCTAATTTAGTAAAATGATTTCTTCTATATTTACTTATTTTTGTATTAATATTCTTTACGCCACCTTCGCCGTCAGAGATGGCATTTGAATCAACAAAAACATGATACATTGTACCACCCTTAGGTGAAATTCCATAATTTTCACCAAGGTCAATTATGTTAAATTGAGCACCATCATCACTATCAATAGTTCTAAAACCATCAAGAGAATATCTGCTTGTACCGTCTTTAATATTATCAAATCTATATCTATAAGCAAAAGCGCCGCTTTCTTTTTCTAACATTTCCTTATTAAGGACAATACGATTTTGCTCATTAAATTGAATTACAAAGGCATCAGATATATTGGGCTTATAAAAGCCGGTTGAATTTTTCTTCTTATTTAAAAGTACAAGCTCTAAATTTGCTGTTTCTTGTAAAGAATTATAAGGTGGAGCTGTAAAATCAATCGTGGGGACAGCTTTGGCATTATAAGCAGTTTTCACCCCTTCAAATGAAATTTGTTTTTCTCTAGCTTTTTTTAGTTTATTAATTGATAAATCCATAACTCATCCTTTACTGTTTAATTTCCCTTTTGATGAAATTGTTTAACTTTTATAGATATTTTTGTTGTAATACGTTTTCTGCTTTAGATAGTTTTTCTATATCTTTATCGTCTATTTCAAATACACAAGCTCTACCTGCACCCAACTCAACAACAGCTGAACCTTGACCATCATTTTGGAACTTACATTCTTCACCATAGCTTGGCATTAAGTTTTCGAATTTTTGTTCAGGTTTTAAGCCCGGAATTTCAATTTTTCCGCCAACTTTTAAGTTAATATTTCTATTACCTATAAATAATAATGTTTTACCATCTTTATGTCTTGCAAAAGCAATAATTTCGGGGTTATTTGTAGGCAATGTAATAAATGAACCTTTGGTAATAACCTCTTGAGCATTTGTCATTGATAGTTTAACTTTAGAATTTGGATTTAATTCATTATATCTGCCATCTCTTAATGCAAATGCACTCTTAACAACTTGAGCAATCTCAGGAGAGTTGCCACCTGGTTTTCTTGATTTATTAAAGATGTCTAATCTGCCTGAGTGAACTGTACATTCGTGATTATCAGTTTCAGAATCTCTCACAAGGGCATGTTCATATGGATATAAGTAGAAATCACCTGTTTGAATACCATCAACAATATATGGATTAACTTGAGGCAACATACTTTGTAGTATTGTTGTAAACATTACCCAAGGGGCACCGCCATAAAGCATTGGAGATTGGTCATCATGGGTTGCAAAAGAACCTATTAAAGATTTAGGCCCGCATTTTGCACCTATTTGATTATTCATATCAATATTTTCTTTTACATAATCATATAAAACATCTGCTTTTGTCCAATCGCTATAATTATGATATTGACCATAATAACTATCAAAACCAACTTCTAAAAGTTCTTGCGGTCTATCGTATGGCATATTTAATTGCGGAGAAGCATCTTCGTGAGTATATGTTTCAGCCAACCAAGCAAATTGAGGATCTTTAGCTCTAGAATAGTTAATAATAACATTCCAAAATTCAACAGGTCTTGCTCTGCCAACATCGGCTCTTATACCGTCAAATCCTAAATCAACACACATATCAACGTATTTTTTAAGCATATCTACAAATGGTTTATTTAAAATACGTCTTTGTTCATCAATAAATGATTTGAACATTCTAATATCTTGCCATCCTTGAGGAACTTTTTCTTTTCCATCAGCTCCTATAGCCATTAGTTCAGGATGCATTCTTGCAAAATCAACACTAGCGCAAGATGGCAAATCAAGCATTACTTTTATACCACGTTTATGACATTCATCAATATAATATTTACATTGTGCAAAAGCTACTTCTGGATCGTTTTTATCCATTTTTTCAAGCTTTTTACCGGTTTTTTGTTCATATAGTTCTGCCACTCTTTTTCTAACTTCTTCAGGTGGATTTTCATCAACTAATTCAGGATCTAAAGTTAGAAAATCTTTTGGTGCATATAATGAACCTGCTGTACCCATAGCGTGAGTTTTACCTGTAGGATGAATAGGAAGAACATGTTGAGTATTGAACCCTAAATCCTTAATTTCATCTAATCTTCCAACAGCATTAATAAAATTGCCTGAAATTTCATCACCTTGGATTAATTCATTGCCATCTTTATCTTGAGCATTCATTGTTCTTGGAATTACAGCAATAATATTGGCTTTATTATGAGTCATCATATCCCTTAAGTCATTTTTATAACCAGGGACTCTTTTTTGAGCTTCTGTTACATTTTGAACTGAAGAAACACTATTATTTGCTAATACTTTTTTGCTTTGAGCCAATAGCATTTGTGCCAACAATGGGCTCACCATGGTCAATTGATAATCACCTTTTATTTCTTGTGCTTCTTTAACTTGAGTCTTGGGAGCTGCTATATTAACGGTTTGAGTAGGCACTTGCGCTAATCTTACATTATTTATTGACATTATTTAGCACCTCCGTTTTTATTTTCATCAGGGAATTCTTTATCGATTTTTCCAAAGAATGGTTGAACCAATAGAGTAACCGCAATTAAAGCAGCGGTCATAGGAACAAATATTCTTGCCCAGCTCTTATTATTAAAGATTTCAGTAGCACGTTTTGTAACTGCTTGAGAAAAACTCAATGATTTCAAATAATCTCGTTTAGGAATTTCAGATTCATTTAAACTTCCTAAACCTTTAACAATTTTCTTCAAATCAAAAGGAATTAGTTTTTTATTATCTACGCTGTTAGCTGTTTCTTTTAAAAATTCAGCTTCTGTATTAAAAAATTCAGGATTATATATAGTTTCTCTTAATTTTTTATAAAAATCTCCTGCAGCACTACCTATATTGCCATTGCAAGCATCTTTAGCAGATGTTCCATCATAAACTGTAGATCTTGCATACTCAAGCAATCTATTATAATCAAGGGTGTCATCCTTAAGAACATCCTCTGATATTAGTTTTGCTTCTTTAAGAGCTTTTTTAAATTCGCCGTTTGCAACTCTTCTTTCAAAGTTAATACAAATTAAAGATTTTGCTTTTATTGCCTCAACAGAATCTTGCTTGCAATTTCTAAAGTTTAATAAAGTATTTGCTAAGCCGCCAATTTGATTTTTAGTCCCAATAATTACATTATTTAATCTCTTAAATATTGAATTATCACCTGCAGCTTTAGCACCATCTACGATACTTTGAACATTGTTTGGGTCAACTAATGTATCCATTGCTTGCAATAAATCACTATCAAATGAGATTGATAAAAATTCTTTTAAGGCTTTTTTATATTCTTCCGGATTTAAATTTTGTGTTCTTTGTGCAAAATCAGAAAAATATTTAGTAAGGTATCCTTGAGTTTTTTGAGCTAAAATACCATTTTCTGATACAACTTTTAAGTCTTTATAATTAAAGTTCAATCTCTTTAATATTGTATCTATTTCATTTAGGTATAATTGGGTAGTTTTAGACTCAGTTTTTGAACCCATAACTGAATTGAATAAATTCATATATGATTTAAATCTGCCCCTGATTTCAGGAAGAACAGTTTCATTGTATTCTTTTATTGTTTCAAAGAATTTAGAGTTATCAAAACTTAGACTCTTGCTAATTATTTCAAAGTCTTCTTCATTATTAATTCCATTATTTTTCAAAACTGTTTTTAAGCCTGCAAGAGTTTTATCTGCACTTTCTTTAAATTCTTGCATGATTTTTGCTACATCTAATCTAACTTCTTTAGGAGTAGAAGTAACGCTGCCATTCATAACAAAACTGTTAGCTTCTTTGATTGGTTTTCTAAAGCCCTTAAGTGCATTTTCTAGGCTATTTGGTTCAACTATAGCAGTTTCAGCTTGAATGTTCTTTAATTCATCGACAAAAGGTGTGGTAATATGTAATTTTTTGATTGGTTCATAATCATCAGGGTCTTTAAACATCTGATAAATTCTTTTAATTGTTTCTTCGCCTTTTCCTTGAACAGAATCTTGGGCTGAATTAAGTTCAAGCAAAGTTGCTAATTCACTATAGAATTTATCATCTAAAACTCCGTTTGAATACTTTTTAAATAATTTATCAATACCTGCAACATTTCTTACATCAGTTTTAGAATTTGCTAAATAATCAGCCAAACCTGTTTTTGGAACACCTGTTCCGTCTTGTTCATAGAACAATTTTGGAGTTACTATATCAAGCGCTTTTTTGTAACCTTTTTCTATTACTGCATTTTTTACCTTAGGTTCTACAAAATTGCCAAACATAGCAGTCAATAATGGAGTTGCAAAACCTGCAGTTGCCATCCAAAGAGTTCTGTTTTGAAGAGCAGTTTTTTGCATTTTTCTTTGAATTTTTTCTTCACCATTAGGACTATCGTAATCAATTCCTGTTCTTTTGCCTATTTTTCTTAATTCATCTTTTGAATAAGCATCCCAAGGTAAAAATTGATTATCCAAGAAGAAATCTTTTTCGTCTCCTTGGGCACTAACGTATTTTTGACCTATATCAAACCCATGAACAATTCTTGCAGGTAAATTAATAAACAATTTTGGCCATAAACTCATTGAAGCAAAGAAAGTTGCACCGCCCACAAATTGCATAATAGCATCAGTTTTTGTTTTTGCTCTACTTGCTAAAAATGAGGCAATTGTTAATGCACCAAGCTTCATACCAAGGTCATTAATTCTGCCTAAGTTATTATCGCTTAGTTTACCGTCTTTAACCGCTTTGAAGAAATTTTTACCATCTTTTATAGTATTTTTAACAGCATGCGCCGGTCCGCCTTTGATTAATTTTGCCTTTGGAGCATTAGGCTTAACATCATTAGCATGACGAGTCAATTCTTCGTATATTTTATTGTAATGACTTTCACTTTGCTTTTTTGATTTATTATTTTGTTTTAAAGAATTGCTTAGAATAGGGCTTATATATGTCATTAGCATACCTCATATTCTTTGTTAGTATCTACTTTTGATTTCATTGTGTTTGGATTTGTTTTAAATCCGATTGTCGGAATAAGCCATGCTAAAAGAGTTGCTATTGCGCTTGCACCAATCAAAACTTTTCCGTAATTTCTTGTAACAATATTTCTATCAGTACCTTGCCACAATTGTTTTCCTGCTTCTACAATAGTTTTTCCGATTCCTCTTATGTTTGAAGTTATATTTTTCAAGCTATTATTTTTATTTAATTTCATTTCTTCAAATGCTTTTTGAGAACCAAGAGCAACGCCTGTTGCCGCTACAATATATTTTGAAACATTTTCAAGTGCAGTTGCTCTGATTTTTAATTTTCTTGTTTTTTCATTTATTAATTGTCCGGGGTTATTTAGTTTTTCTTTAAATCCGGCTTTTTTTGCTTTTTTATCATCCAGCGCATATACATTGCCATGGTTTAATTCAGCATCTTTTGCAAGCAAATCTTTTCTAAAAAACTCAGCTGAATCATAAACTCCTGGATATTGTATTCTAACAAGTCCTTTTTCTTGACCCGGTTCTGGAAGTTCATTAATTTTTTTAATATATTTCAAATCTAAATCATTATCTGTTGAAGCGTTTATTAATGTTCTTGATAATTTAGGAGAAGCCCATTTACCAATGCCATAGCCAAGTACACCTGCTGTCATCATCCTAAAACCTTTGCCTGCAGCATAAGCATCAGTTGGATTAAACTTGCCTCTTGCAGCACCATATAAGGCAATTAGCATTGCGCTACCAACAACATAAGGCACCATGCCTAAAGATAGATATTCATAAAAATCGCTATTTTTAGAACCTGCAAACCCCTTTGGAAAATAAGTTAAAAAATCATTTGTAAATTTGTGTGCTCCTGCTTTTACGCCTGATAGGGGTCCTTGCTTATGTATATGAGATTCATTTTTATAAAATTTTTGTTTTTGTTCTTCTTTTGATACGTAATATCCTATTCTTGGAAGACTGTCGACACTAGGACTTTGGATTTGCTGCATATTTACTCCAAAACAACTACACACTTATATAAACAACACTAAATTGCATTTTTTGCCTTTTTTTATTAAATATTCTTAACAATTTGTAATATTAACAACAACTGTAAAAAGCACACCTAATCTGGTTTTTAAACTTGTATAAATATTTTCATCAACACATTGTTCGAATACTTAACCTATTGCCAACACCATAAAAAATTTTTAAAATAGTAATATGACTCAAGGCTTTTTTCAATTTAATAATTCTATTATAAATGAAATAATAAATTTTGCCACATCATCTTTTGACCTACTCTACATGAGCGGTCCAAAAGGTTCAGCCAAAAGCGAAACAATTGAAAAACTAGCAAAAGAACTTTCTAAAGATTACTTAATATTCCAACATTTTTGTTTTAAAAATACCGTAATCGATGATTTTTTATTAAATTTTTATGATGCACTAAGAGATTTTTCCTTGGCACAAAAAATTTCACTTAAAAAATTCATGACTGATGATTTTAAAGAAAAAGTAAGCCATTATTTTAAAACAATTAATTCAAAATGCATAATCGCTGTTGAAAATTTTGAAAAAGTTAATGAAAATATCGAAATCATAGATTTTTTATCTCATCTTGCAAGCTATGAAAACGTAAAAATAATTGTTGTCGCAAGAAATAATAACAAAAATCTTTTTCGTTTTAAACCAATTAAAATGAAAACTCTTGAAATCAGCCCCATAAGTAAAGAAGAATTTAAATCAAAACTTACAATCTTGGGCGATGTTTTAGACGAAGATTTAAAAGAAAAATATTACAATATTACAGACGGACTTGAATTATACCTTAAAATGGGTGTCAAATATTGTGCTACAACAGGTTTTTCAATAAAAGATTTAATATCAGAATTTGAAAGAAAAAATCAAAGTCAAAACATTGATTTTGACGAATTTATGGTAACAAAATTTGTATCTTTAACGCCTCTGGCATATCGAGGATTATTTAAAATATTAGCAACACTATCCCATCCTGTTGGTATCGACTTTCTAAAAGAATACAAATTAGGCAATACTTCATACATTGATTACTTATCTAAAAACTTCCTTGTAAGCCACTTTAGAGATGAAATGTATGTTAAAGACTATTTCAAACAATACATCGTAAAAACTTTTTCTATCCAAGAAAAAATAACAAACTACAAAAATCTTATTGCAATCTATGAAAATGAATTAACTAAAAGTCCAAAAGATAGGTTATTAAGGCTATCCAGAGAATCAATCAGAAAAGAAATTGAATCTTTTAAAACTCTAATGCCGCAAATTAATTCTTCATCAGGCAAACAATTTTCATATCTTGGAATACCTCAAGCACCTTGGGCAAATGAAAAAGAAAAACAAAAATTAAAATTAAACGAAAAATTAAATAAAATCAAAGAAAGAAGAAACTTTTTATCAAAAGAAAATAATATTTTTTCTAAAACTACAAATATACAATCACAAAAAGAAGAACTCAAAAAAGAACAAGAGCACAATTTTATTATAAATTTAATTAATTCTTCACGTGATTACACTAAAAATTATCAATACAATGAAGCAATAAATGAACTCTTAAGAGCAAAAGAATTGGATTTTGATAATGAATTTAAAATCGAAATTCTATCTTTAATTGCAAAAAATCACGAAGCTCTAAACAACTTCAATATTGCCCAAAAAAATTATTCAGAAGCCCTTGAATATGCCATAGAAACAAGAGATTCAAGAAAATGCGAACTGCAATTTGCAATCGCTATGACAAATGTCAGACTTTTTAAAACAGAGCTTGCTAAAACACAATTTACAAAAATTGCAACAAACGAAAACAATCCAACAAGCTACAGGGCAAACGCTCTAATTGAATATGGCGAAATAGAACAAGCTGATTCAAAAATTGACAGCGCAATAAGATCATACAATAATGCTCTTAAATTAGTCTTAGGGAAAAATAAATCAATAGTTTCAAGAGCGTATTTTAAACTCGGTTTAATCTATGATGAAAATCAAGATTGGGAAAATGCTATTAAATATTATCAAAAAAACTATACAACAAGCTCTGAAAAAAATGAGAATAAATACTATAGCACTTCCTTAACCAATTTAGCTTTAATTTATATTGAAGAATCAAAATATCGCGAAGCGATAGAATTTTTAAAACTTGCCTTACAATACGACAGCGAAAATAATGACCTTAATAACATGTATTTTTCACAAAAAGAGCTGGCAAAATTATATTCAAGAATAGATGAGCAAAATGCAATAGGCTATTATAAGCAAGCGCTTGACTCGGCCACAAAATTAAACGATGATTTTAAAATTGCGCTTGTATATTTCGAAGCTGGCGAATATTATTATGATAAAGAAGATGACAAAAAAGCCCTCACAAACTTCTTAAATGCCAAAAAAGCCCTAAAGGCAAACCCGAAAAGTGAAAATGTTGCAAGAATTAATTCACGGATTGAAGATATTAAAATGCGACTTGATAAGATGACTTTCGATTTAATTATGGAAAAATATGATAACCAATAATAATAAAGAAATACTGATTAAAGAGCTGAATTTAGAACTTGATGATAAAACTATTGAAAAATTAAACAAATGGGAAGAAATTTTTAAACAATACAATTCTCATACCAATTTGATGAGCCAAAACGATATTCAAGTTCTTTTTGAAAAACATGTTTTTGATTCTTTGGCTATCTATCAATGGGATAAATTTAAAAGCCATAAAAAAATTCTCGATGTTGGCTGCGGGGGCGGTTTTCCAAGCGTAATATTGGCAATATGTTTTAAAGATAAAAAAATAATTGCAAATGACTCTCGCATTAAAAAAATTAATTTCATAAAAGAAATAAAAGAAAAATTAGAACTTAATAATCTTGAAATTTTATACTCAAGAATTGAACAAGCACCAAACCAAAATGTTGATTTGATTGTATCAAGAGCAGTTGGAAAAATGATTGATGTTTGGGAATTATCAAAAAAACATCTTAAAAAAGAAGGCAGTTTTTTAATTTATAAAGCCAAATTATCAGATGATGAAATAAAAATGTTTCAAAAAAAATATAAAAATAGCAATTTTAAAATCATTCCATACAAACTACCGCTTGATGAAATTTATGAAAGAAATTTAATTATTCTGAATTAAATTAACCAAATAAGAAACAACTTCATCACAATAAATTCGATTTTTAGATGAAAATGCAAGAGTTTTATTATTAAACTGTTTTTCAACTATAGCAATTTTTTTTGCTATTTCGTTCCTTGAAATATAATCACATTTAGTTAAGATATTAATGCAGGGCAATTTATTATATTTAAGCCATTCCTGCATTAAAATATCATTTTTTTGAATATCATGACGAGCGTCAATAAATTGAATTGAACAAATCAAATTTTCTCTTTTTAAAAGATATTCTTCAAGATTTCTCTGCCAAGATTCTTGTTCTTTTTTAGACACTTTTGCATACCCATACCCCGGCAAATCAGCTAAAATAAACGGTATTTTCTCACTTTGTATTTCAAAAAGGTTAATTAATCTGGTTTTCCCTGGGGTATTAGAGGTTTTAGCCAGTTTTTGCCTATTAGTCAAAGTGTTAATAAATGTTGATTTTCCAACATTAGAACGCCCCAAAAGCGCAAACTCCGCCAGATTTGTACTCGGGCAAAGTTTTAAATTTGGTGAACTTATTAAAAATTTTGCGTCTTTTATTTTCATTTTTACCTTTTTTTATTTATTTTACCATGGGCATGGATTTTTTATATTATAATAAATTCTATGGAACAAAATTACTTGCCTCTATTTAGAAAATATCGTCCGCAATCTTTTAAAGATATAGTGGGTCAAGAAAGCCTTGTCAAGGCGTTGTCCAATGCAATTGAATTAAACAGAATTGCAAATGCTTACTTATTTTGCGGGCCAAGAGGAACAGGAAAAACTTCAAGTGCAAGAATTTTAGCCAAATCTCTTAATTGTGAACATGGTCCAACTCTGGAACCTTGTCAAAAATGTGCAAGCTGTATTGACATCACAAACGCTCAAGGGCTTGATGTAATTGAAATTGACGCTGCATCAAATAGAGGTATACAAGACGCAAAAGAACTTATAAACCAAGTTCAATACGCTCCAATCCATGGCAAATATAAAATTTTCATCATAGATGAAGTCCATATGCTCTCTAATGACGCATTTAATGCGCTTTTGAAAACTTTCGAAGAACCGCCCAAAAATGTTATTTTTATTCTGGCCACAACAGAACCCCACAAGGTCCTTGAAACAATTATTTCAAGATGCCAGAGGTTTGATTTAAGAAGAATTACAACTCAAGATATAGTTAAAAGACTAAGAGAAATTTCAGACCTTGAAAATATTAAAATAACCCAAGAAGCGCTATATACAATAGCTAAAAATGTTTCAGGGGGATTAAGAGATTCTTTGGCTCTATTAGACCAAGTTAGCATCCTAGGCGTTAAAGAGGAAATTACAAAAGATTTAATTGAAGAACTTTTAGGAAAAATTAATTTTGATGTATTATTAAACCTTTTAAAAGAAATTTATAATCAAAACACACAATCAGCACTGATTTGCGTTGATGAAATTTATTCAAAAGGTAATGAACCAAGAAATTTAGCAGAAAATTTTATTGAATTTTTAAGAAATGTAATTTTGGTGCTTAATTCAGACAATCTTGAAAATATTAAAAATTTCAGCTCATTAATTGATGACGACATAGAAAAAATTAAAGCCTTAAATTTCGATAAAGACAAAGTATTTAAAATCTTAAACACAATTATTGAATATTACAAAGAAATTAAAATTTCAACAAATCCTTACTTGTGGATGGAATTGGCTGCAATTGGAGCCTCAAGGCTTGATTTAACAACAAACCAAATTCAAAACACTAAACCTGTAGCTCAAAATCCAAAAATTGCAGCAATCAATATGCAAGCTCCAATTGAACAAACTAAACCAATCGAAAAATCTGTTTCGCCTATAGCAAACAAAGAACCTGTTATAGAACAAAAACCTGCACCAATTCCGGAGCCGACAAAAGAAATACCGATTGAAAAACCACAGGTTAACAACATCCAATCTAAAGACAGCGCTCAAATTTGGATGGATATAATTTCTCTTATCCCCTCAATGCCTGCTAGAGCTTTTTATAAAGGTGTTGCAAAACTGGTAAAAATTGAAAACCAAACTATAACATTAGGCTTTTTAAATGAAAATACATTAACTCAAGCAAAGTCAGCTTCAAAACTGCCTCAGCTTGAAAATGCCATTAAAGCCTCAGGAATTGATTATAAAATTGAATTTTCAAGAATTGATGAAAATACAAAAATTATTGAAATCAAACCCTCGTTTAATAGGCCTCAAACACAGCCCCAGCCTTACATACCTCAGGCAGCTCAGCCAACTCAACAAAATCCGATTAAAGAAAATCAAGCAAAAGAACCTGAAGAAAAAAAACAAATGTCTGAAAACGAAAAAAAACAATACAGTCATAAGGTTCAAGAGATGATTGAACAATTTAACGGAAGAATTATTGATTAATTATTATTAAGTGTAAAACTTGCCATAAATCGATATTTATTGTATTATAGGCTTATGAGAACATTTGCGGAAACAAAAACACACGAAGTCACAGTCGATGTTGTTATTTTAACAATTAACGATAACAAGTTAAAAGTCTTATTAGTAAAACGTGCCAATGAACCTTTTAGAGGAAAATGGTCAATCCCCGGAGGATTTATCAGATTGTCCGAAAATATTGATGACGCGGCTTTACGTGTTTTAAAAGAAAAAACAAGTGTTTCAAATATCTACCTTGAACAACTCTATACATTCGGTGATCCTCTGCGATACCCTAACGCTCGTGTTATAACTTGTGCTTATTTTGCGCTTTTGAGAGCCGAAGATATTAAACTTGACGTTAAAGCAACCGAAGGCGTTGCCGATGTTCAATGGTACGAAGTTGAAAATCTTCCGCCGCTTGCATTTGACCACAAAGAAATTATCGAATATTCTCTAAAAAGAACACGTGAACGCCTTGAATTGTGCCCTATAGCATTCCAATTATTACCCAAAAAGTTCACTTTAACAGAATTACAAAAATCCTATGAACTGATTTTAAATAAAACTCTTGATAAAAGAAATTTCAGAAAAAAAATGTTATCATCAAATATTCTTGTCGAAACAAATGAGTATACAAAATCTGTTTCAAAAAGACCTGCAGCGCTTTATTCATTTGATAACATTACTCTCAACTCTAAAAGAGGACATTTCTTCTCTTAGTTGAAGAAGAGTCAAATTTCTGCTATAATTATAGTAGAAAGAAGAAAATGAATGTCATTTGATTTTAATCCAATGGGAAACCTCTCCAATGTTCAAGCAAGCCACAAATCCTGCGCCGGTGGTGGTGGAAATACAGGATATTTTCAACGTGGCAAAAAAGAAGAAAAGGAAGAAGAAATAGATTTTTCATCAGCAAAAGATTATCCTGATGATTCTTTTGAAAAAGAAAATGACATAGAAGAAGAAATCCAATCGCAAAGTTTTACAGATATAATAAAAAATTTATTTTTGGACTTATTTGAAAACATTAAAAGAATATTTAAGAAATAATTATTATTGAACTATCTTTATCTTTATTTTAAAATTACCTTATAAAGTACGACTTAATAAGGAGTTTTAATATGAAAAAATCCATTAAAGATTTAGGCGACATCAAAGGAAAAAGAGCTCTAGTTAGAGTTGATATTAACGTACCTTTAGATGAAAACAACAATGTATCTGACGATACAAGAATACAAGCAATCATTCCTACAGTTAATTTTTTGACTGAAAAAGGTGCTAAAGTTATCTTAATGGCACACTTAGGAAGACCAAAAGGAGAAGTTAAACCTGAATTTTCACTTGAACCTGTTGCAAAATATTTATCAAAAGTTTTAGGTCAAGATGTATTATTTGTTAAATCTTTAGTTGGCGAAGGCGCTGATAAAGAGCTTGAAGCCCTAAAAGACGGTCAAGTTGCATTATTAGAAAACATCAGATTTTATAAAGCCGAAGAAGCAAAAGATGATGACATGACTTTTGCTAATGAACTTGCTAAACTTGGCGATTTTTATGTAAATGACGCATTTGGCGCAGCACACAGAAAACACACTTCAACTGCTAAATTAGCTAAAATTTTAAAACCTGCAGTTTCAGGTTTATTAATGGAAAAAGAATTAAGATGTTTAGGTTCTGCTCTTGATAATCCTGAGCACCCATTTACTGCTATTGTTGGCGGTGCTAAAGTTTCAACTAAAATCGGCGTTTTAGAAAACTTAATCGAAAAAGTTGATAATTTAATCATTGGCGGCGGAATGGCTTATACATTTGTTAAAGCTAACGGTGGCAAAATTGGCAACTCAATTTGCGAAGATGACCAATTAGAAACTGCTAAAGCTATTGAAGCAAAAGCTAAAGCAAAAGGTGTTAACTTGGTTTTAGCTACTGATGTATTGGCTACAAACGATTTTTCAGGAAACGGCGAAAATAAAGTAGTAGATGTTACAAACATTCCTGATGGTTTTGAAGGCGTTGACGCAGGTCCAAACACTCAAAAAGCATTTGCTGATGTTATTAAATCATCTAAAACAATTCTTATGAACGGCCCTGTAGGTGCTTTTGAAAATCCTAAATTTGCACAAGGTACAAAAGCAGTTTTAGCAGCTATTGTTGAAGCTACTAAAAACGGTGCAACATCTGTTATTGGTGGTGGCGATTCAGTTTCTGCAGCTAAGAAATTTGCAAAAGCTGAAGATTTCACTCACGTTTCTACAGGCGGCGGCGCATCACTAGAATTCATCGAAGGAAAAATTCTTCCCGGTGTTGATGCTCTAGATGACTAATTTCAAATAAAAACAACCACAAAAAGCCGATAAATCTAAATGATTTCATCGGCTTTTTAGTTTCAAAATTATTTTTATAGTAAAATAAAAATTGAAATTTAAAGGAAAGACTATGATTAAAGCACAACGTGGAACAAAAGATATTTTAAATGATGAAATACCTACTTGGCAGTGGATTTTAGAAAATGCCAAAAACGTATTTCAAAATGCAGGTTTCAATGAAATCAAAACTCCGATTTTCGAAGCAACAGAACTTTTTCAAAGAGGTGTTGGCGATTCAACCGATATAGTTAACAAAGAAATGTATACATTTAGCGTTGGCGGGGCTGATAAAAATTCGTCATCCATTACACTTCGCCCTGAAAACACAGCCGGAGTTGTTAGGGCATACATTGAACACAACCTAAACCGCCAAAGCCCGCCGCAAAAATTCTGGTATTTTGGACCAATGTTTAGATATGAACGCCCTCAAGCAGGCAGACAACGTCAATTCCATCAAATCGGCGTTGAAATGTTTGGAATAAATGAACCATCAGCTGACGCTGAAGTTATTTTATCTGCTGTTGAATTTTTAAAATCAGTAGGTTTAGGAAATTTAGAAGTAGAATTAAATTCTCTAGGCTGCCCTAAATGCAAAAATGATTATAGAAATTCTATTAAAGAAGTCCTAAAACCACATCTTGATAATATGTGTGACGATTGCAAAATGCGCTATGAAAAAAATCCTTTAAGAATACTTGATTGCAAAAATGAAAGTTGTCAGAAAATATTTGAAAAAGAAGAAGTAAAAAAAGTTATTTTTAATGACTATATTTGTGATGAATGCAAGGAACATTTCAACACATTATTAGGATATTTAGATGAACTAAATATCAAATATCAAAGAAATAAGCTTCTTGTTAGGGGCTTAGATTACTACAATAGAACAGTTTTTGAAATTAAATCTTCCGCACTGGGTTCTCAAAGTGCCGTTTGCGGAGGTGGAAGATATGACGGATTAGTCGAAATGCTAGGCGGCACACCAACTCCTGCTGTTGGTTTTGCAATGGGAGTTGAAAGACTGTTTAGCCTTGTTGATAAAAAAGAAACTCCTAAATTAGATTATTATATTGTTTCAACAAACACAAAAGAAGCCCTAAAACTGGCGCAAAAATTAAGAAGCCAAAACAAAAAAGTTGAATTTGATATGCAAAAAAGAAAATTCACAAAACAACTGGAAAAAGCCTCAAAATGCGCAAATTACGCTATTATCTTAGGCGAAGACGAGATAGAAAAAGGTTTCTATAGTGTAAAAGACCTAAATAGCGGAGAACAAAAGAAAATAGAAAATTTTAATGATTTATTGTAAATATAAAAAGACCGATTTAAATAAATCGGTCTTTTTTTTAAAACTATTTAATTTAACTAGGCTAAGTAGTTTAATTTGGTGTTGTTTAGAGCATCTAGCTCGGCATTTATAGCCATTAGTTGCGAGGAGGCATTAATGTTATCCAACATAAGTGATGACTCAGCCCGATTTGCCATTTCAAGATTGCCCATAAAAAGAGGATTATTCAACATGCCTCTTTGTAAAGAATTGTTTTGCAACATTTGAAATTGCAAATTATTCCTTTGAGCTATTAAACTTTGTCTTGCTAATTGAGCAACTAAAGACATATCCAACCTTTCAAAATTGACACTATAGTATAGCACCAAAAAACATGTTTTTCAAGGTTAGAATTAATTTTCTTTTGTAATAATTTTATCAATTAAGCCATATTCAAGAGCTTCTTGAGCAGACATAAAATTATCACGCTCTGTGTCTTTTTTAATAGTTTCAAGTTTTTGACCTGTATGTTCAGCCAAAAGCTCATTTAACATAGCTTTCATTCTTAAAATTTCTTTTGCTTCAATTTCAATGTCAGTTGCTTGACCTTTAGCACCACCCAAGGGTTGGTGTATCATAATTCTTGAATTAGGTAAAGCTAATCTTTTGCCTTTTGTTCCGCCGGATAATAAAAACGCACCCATTGAAGCAGCATCACCAAGACAAATTGTTGAAACGGGAGCTTTAATTAATTTCATGGTGTCATAAATTGCCATACCTGCTGTAATAACGCCCCCTGGGGAGTTAATATAAAGCATAATATCTTTTTCAGGGTTTTCACTATCTAAAAGCAATAATTGAGCAACAATTGAATTAGCAACGTCATCATCAATTTCAGAGCCAAGAAAAACAATTCTTTCTCTTAATAATCTTGAAAAAATATCAAACGAGCGTTCTCCTCTGCTTGATGCTTCGATAACTGTAGGCACATAATCCATTATTTTATATTCATTTATTCCGTACATAATTAAACCCTTTTATCTATATTTACCATAATATTAAACGAATGTTAAAAATTCAAGTAAAAATATTTAGATTTAATTTGTTTGTAGTAAAATAAGATAGGATGTTTTCCCGTTAATTTAGTTATCACTGTAATAAAAGGAAATAAGATGTACAATGTTGCAATAGTTGGGGGTGGCCCTGCGGGAATTTTTACTGCTTTAGAAATCACAAAACTAAAACCCGATTGGAAAGTTTTATTAATTGAAAAAGGCAGAAAAATAGAAAAAAGAATTTGTCCTATAAGAGAAGGTCAAAAAAAATGTCTTAGCTGCAAAACTTGCGGTTTGTTATGCGGCTGGGGCGGAGCAGGTGCTTTTTCAGATGGCAAACTAACCCTAACTCCTGAAGTTGGCGGTCATTTGGTTGATTACATGCCATATTCTGATGTTGAAAATTTAATCGAATACTGCGACAACATCTATCTTGACCATGGTGCAACACAAACTGTATTTGGCACAAATAGAGCAGATTTTGCCGATATTGAACATGCTGCAACATTAGCAGAATTAAAACTTGTTCATTCACCTGTTCGCCACTTAGGAACAGAAAAATCATTAGCTGTTCTAAAATCTATGCAAGATTATCTAATGGATAGAATTGATATAATAAACAATGAACAAGTTGAAGAATTAATAATTAAAGATGGCGTAATTAAAGGCTTTACAACTCGTCAAGGAAATGAATATTTTGCTGATTATGTTGTGGTTGCTCCAGGGCGTGAAGGAGCAGATTGGTTAAGCCAACAATTTATTAAACATAAAATTGAAATGGTAAATAATGCAGTCGATGTTGGTGTTCGTGTTGAATTACCTGCTGCAGTTATAGAACCTATTACATCAAGATTATATGAATCAAAATTAATTTACCATGCGCCAACTTTTGGCGATGAAGTTAGAACATTCTGTATGAATCCTAATGGCGAAGTAGTTAATGAAAACTATAACGGCATTTCAACCGTTAATGGTCATTCTTACGCTGATAAGAAAACTCCTAACACAAACTTTGCTCTATTGGTTTCTAAAAAATTCACAGAACCATTCCATGAACCTATAAAATATGGTCAACACATAGCATCATTAGCAAATATGTTATCAGGCGGTATTTTAGTTCAAAGATTTGGCGATTTATTAGATGGCAGACGTTCAACTCCTCAAAGAATTAAAGAGTCAATCATTCAACCAACTCTTGAATGTGCTACTCCCGGTGATTTAAGCTTAGTTTTACCATATAGACAACTATTGAGCATAATCGAAATGCTATATGCACTTGATAAGATTGCTCCCGGTGTTGCTTCAAGATACACTCTTTTATATGGTATCGAAGTTAAATTCTATTCAGCAAGAGTTTTAATTTCAAACGAACTTGAAACTCTTGGAGTTAAAAATCTCTTTGCAATCGGCGATGGCGCAGGTGTTACAAGAGGTTTAATGCAAGCAAGCGCTTCAGGTGTACATGTTGCAAGAGTTATCGCAAATAGATAATAAAAATAAAAATATAATTGCCTTTTGGGGTTATCCCCAAAAGGCTTTAATTAATGAATATAAATTAAAATATCCAAGAGCAAAATGGGTTGATTTGGATATTGATTATAATTACCCTGACTTAAAATTTGTTCCTGATGCTTATTGCACAATAATCAAAAATATCTGCAATAACGCATTTTATCTAAAAGATAAAATAATTGCAGTTCTTGCTCCTATCGGAAAAGATAAATGCGACAGCGCTTATTTTATTTCTGAAATTTTAAAAGATGAAGGCTTCAATGTAATTCAATGCGTTTTTGAAGACAAATGTCCTGATTTATCTAAAATTAAATTACCCATTTCAAAAAGCAATTTACCCTTAAAAGAAAAAGTCGAAATAATAACCAGAAACATCTATGAACAAAAAGATTATTCATATCTTAGTGAACTAAAACCCTCTTTTGGCTTTTGGGGAGTGCCGCCTAATGACCTTAATATTTTAAATCTATTTCCAAATAACACAGAACTTTTTGGCTGGATTAGAGCAGTTGAAGCAGGATACCCAGGAGATTGGGAAATTGAAACTTATGTTGATGAAAATCTTCCGACTGTCTTTTTCACTCAGGCATTTTGTTCTAAAACAGCTCTTGCAAAATATTTAGCAAATAAATATCAAGGGCTATATATTGACATAGATACAATTCCATCTAACAGCGCAAAAGCTAAAATAGAAGCGTTTTTAAAATTGAGGTAAAGATGAAAACTTATATTGACGCAGGAACAACTTGGACTAAAATTTTAAAAATAGAAAATGGAGAAAAAAATTATTCAATCATCCCCACAAAAGACCTTAGAATGCTCAATTTAAAATACAACAAATGCACAGGTCATAGCTTGCCTAAAGACAAAAAAATATACGAAAATGAAGTTGTAGCTCTTGCAAAAGGCGCCAAAAAATATCTTGAAGACAATTTTATAGCGCTTGATTTAGGCTCAAGAGATATTAAATATATTCAATATCAAAATAAAAAATTTAAAGACATGGACTGGAATGCAACTTGTGCTTCAGCTACAGGTGCAACTATTGAAATGCTTTTAAAATTTTATAATGTAGATATTAAAGATTTGGAATTTAATCCTCAAAAATACTCTGTAACTTGCGGCATATTTGGACTTGAAAAAATTATGGACGATATAGCGCAAGGAATAAGCGCCAAAGTTGCCATTTCAAAATTTATCCACGGAATTGCTTTTAACGCTTTTAATTTTGCCAAAAATCCATCTAAAATATGTATTTCAGGAGGATTTTGCGAAAATCCCTGTTTTATTGAAAGCCTAAAACAATATTGCGAAGTTATTCCCTTGGGGAGATTTGTTCTGGTAGACGGACTAATGGCAAGCGATTTAGAAAATTAATGTAGAATATTTTCTATAACATCAATAAACTCATCTTGTCTAAAAGTATTTTTTTGAATGTATTTTTTAATTCTCGTATCTTCAATTTCTTTTGCATATTTTTCTTTTGGCTCAGAACTTACAACAATTACCGGAGTTTTTTCATAATTTTGGTTTTTTCTTAACTCCTTAATAAACTCAAAACCATTCATTTCTGGCATTTGAATATCTGAAATCACTAAATCATATTTAGTTTGCCTACTTTTATCCAGCGCATTTATAGGATTTGTTGCGGTAGATACATTGTAGCCTTGGTTAGATAGAATATTTTTTTGGAGCATTCTTGTAGTTCTTGAATCGTCCACAACAAGAACCTTATATTTAAAATTATCTTGAACCCTTGCTATTTCATTTTTAACTATTATTCTACTTCTTATTTTTTTAGATGTAATTGTTGTAATAATATCACTTATATTTAAAATTAAACATGCTTCACCATTAGCAAGAGTTGTAATTCCGGAAATATGTTTAACTTTATATAAAGGCGCTGCAAGTTTTTTATGAACAATTTCTTGGTCAGAGATAAGTTTTTCAACTATAATTCCAAAAATAGTATTTTCTGTTTCAATAATCATTAATGTGCATTTGGCTCTTTCTCTCGGCCTATTTTCAAGTCCTAAAATTTGAGAAAGAGTATATATAACAATAGCAGAGCCATTATAAATATAATAATTATTATTGTCTTTTTCAAAAACTTCATCTGCATTTATTCTGACTATTGTTCTTATAACAGAAGTTTCAACAGCATATAATTGTTTTTGCTCTTCAATAATAAACACTTTTTTTGTTGCTACAGTAGCAGGCAAAATAATCCTAACAACTGTTCCCTTATTAACTTGAGAAAATATATCAACCCTTCCTTGAAGTTGACTTATTTTATTATTTACTATATCAAGCCCCAAACCCCGACCTGACAATTCTGTTACAAAATCTTCCGTTGAAAACCCCGGATAAAATATTAAATTGGTTAATTCATCATCAGATATTGCATTCAATTCCTCAATTGTTAATAATTTTTTTTCAAGAGCTTTCTCTTTTATTTTTTCAATATTCAAACCCCTGCCATCGTCTTTAACGTCAATTACAACTTTATTATCTTTATAGCTTGCATTAATTTCAATTCTGCCTATAGGATTTTTACCCAAAGACTTTCTTGTTTCAACATCTTCTATCCCATGATCAATCGAATTTCTAATTATATGCATTAAAGGAATTTTAATTTCTTCAATAATTGTTTTATCGGCTGTAATGTCTGCACCTTCAATTATTAAATCAATCTTTTTATTTTTATCTCTTGCAATATTATGAACCATTCTGGGGAAAAGTTGAAAAATCGTAGACAATGGTAAAATTCTCATGTTTTTAACCATTGCTTCTATTTCCGTTGTAGTAGAGTTTAATTTTGCTTCACTTTCTTGAATTTGTCTAAAAAGATAAGACATTTCCTTTATTAAATGTGTTATTTTGTCGTTATGCTGTTCGGATAAAGCGCATAATTGCTTATTGTATGCAACTATTTTCCTATAATCATAGGCATCTTCACCAATTGGGTTAGACAAATATTTTTTATCAAAATATTTAATATAATAACCCATTTTGACAAAATTCTTTTGCCATTCAATTAAATCATTATTTATCTTTTTAGCTAAAGAAAGTTGTTCATTTGTCTTAATTTTTGAAACAATAAGTTCACCAATTTGTCCCACCAAATTATCCAGTTTAATTGAATCTACTCTAAGAGTTTTAATTTCAGTATTTGTTATAGTATTTAAAATATCTTTTTGAGATAATTCGTGTTGATTTTTTGTCTTACTGTTATGGTTTTTATGTTGAAATTTAACCATTGTCTTAATTACATCAGATTTTGTTAAAGTCTCAGACAAAGGGATATTATTTGATTCTTTTAAATTTTCCAAAATCTCCTTAAAACCCAAAATAACATCATGGGTCAGAGGAATGTTTTTTTCTTTAAAAATTTCAATTATCTCTTTAATATTTTTATAAATAGTTGATACTATATTATTTTTCTCTTTTGAAATCAATTCATCAACAATTTCTACAGTATCAGGAATAAATTCAGAATTTATTTCCAAAAGCGGAATTTTTTGAATAAATTCATTCAGTTTTTCATCTTTTAGCTCAACTACTTCTATTGGCTTTTCATCTATTGCCTTTACTTCTTGTTCTAGCGCTTCAGGCTGATTTAATCTTTTATCAATAATATCGTAATAAGATTTTCTTTTTATATTTTCCTTATCTAAAAGAGATGAAAATTCCTCAATTAAACCCATAACAGCAGAATTCACATCCATAAATGAAAGCTCTTTGTTATCTGAGTTTTTATATTTATCTAAAGAATTTAAAATATTTTGAGCTAAATTTTTAATTGAGTTTAAACTTTCATTATTGGTATTCAATAATGACATAAAATCATTTGTTATATTTTCAATTTTAACAACTTCATCAAATTTTTTCTGAGCCCTAGCCAATGAAACCGTATATAAAATTTCTATTATATCATTTTCAAGCCCGTCTAATTTATCAATCAATTCCTTTTTGGATGGATTATCCTCAAGAACAATCTCATCGTCTTCTTGTTTTTGTGTTTCTTTTTGAATATTTTCAAGCTTTTCTATATATCTTTGAATATCAGGACTTTTATATTCTGTCTTTTGAACCACTGTTTTATTAATTAAATCTGATATAAAATCCAAACATTCAGATATTACATCTGTTATATAAGACTGAACTTTTAACTTATTTTCTTTGATTAAGCTGATTACATCTTCAATTTTATGAGCAACATTTTGTATGTCTTCAAAGCCGAGCATTCTGGCTGAACCTTTTAAAGAGTGGGCATCTCTAAACAATTGAATAGCAATATCATAATTAAAACCACCCTTTTCAAGCATCAACAATTTACCATCCATAGAAGAAATTATTTCCATGGACTCTTGCTGAAAAATATTTAATATTTCATCTAATTCCTCTTTTTGAAATTCCATTTTCCTACCTATAAGAAGAATTTTATAAAACCTGTTGTTTTAAATTATTAGAAGTCATTTGTATTTTTGAAACCATTTCTTCATTCTCATTTGTTATTTTTTGACTCTGTTCCACAAATTGAGATATTTCTTCAATATAGCCGTCCGTTATTCTTGAATCATTGCTGATTTGAGAAGATGAAACAATTATTTCATTCATATTTTTAGATATTTCGTTCATGGCACTAATCAATTGTTCAATATTTTCTGAGATTGTATGAGCCAATTCTAAACCGGATTCAATTTCTTTTGTGCCTTCTTCAGTAGCCAAAACTGTTGAATTTGCTGTTTGTTGAATATCATTAATCAAAGAAATAATTTTTGTTGTCGCTTGTTTAGATTCATCTGCCAATTTCCTAATTTCAGAAGCAACCACAGCAAAACCTTTCCCGTGTTCTCCTGCACGAGCTGCTTCTACTGCAGCATTTAAAGCTAGCAGATTGGTTTGCTCTGCTATATCTTCAACTAAGCCGATAGTAGAAGAAATTGATTGCACAAAATCAGATAATTCTAAAATCAACTCCGCAATAGTTTGAATTTTATGTCTTATTGAAAACATTTTTTCAATGTTTGCCTTAACAGCGCTATATTCATTATTCGTAAAACTAATTGATTGATTGGTTTTTTCTCTTGTCTTTCCAGTTAAATCAGCCATTTCATCAGAATATTTTTGAAGATTTTCAATTAATTCTTTTGCATTTTTAATTTTGTCATTTGAAGAAATATTATTCTCTTTTTGGGAATTATTTTTATCTTGGATTAAATTAATTGATGATAAAGTCTCGTCAAAAGTGTCCATTATTACATTATTCAAAGGACCTTGAACCGCATTTTTACTATATTCAAATGCAAAAAGTAATATTATTAAACTTACAATAGAAACTGTTATCAAATCATAACTAACATAACCTAATACTTTTACAAAATAAAAATTAACACATAGCGCAATAAAAACCATTGCACCATCAAAAATTTGCTTTCTTGCAAGTTCTCTATTAATGTTAATTTTACCATTTTGATTATTATTTACTTCTTTTGACATATTTCACCTTTATATAAAAAAATGTATAATCATATTATAAATAATTATAGTAAATAAGTTAAGCTATGACAAAAAAAGTAATTATAATAGACGATAGCAGCACCCAATTAAATCTTCTAAAAACAATCTTAACCAAAAACGATTGGGAAGTTTATAGCGCAAAAAGCGCCAAAATCGGCTATGAAATGATTTTTGATATAGCACCCGATTTAGTTATAACTGACGCTATAATGCCTCTTATTGGAGGGTTTCAACTGGTTAAATCAATCAAAGAAGACCCGCTTATCTCAAAAATTCCTGTAATTATATATAGTATTCTTGATGTTAAACATGCCAGATACTATCTTCAAGATGACATAAATGAATATTTCTTAACCAAAAGCGATAACGTAAATTCGCTTGTTGAATTGGCCCAAAAAGCTATTAATGAACATCCTGTTGATGAAGAATACAAACTTTTAATACTGGAAAAATCACTTTTACAAGCACAAACCATTCAAGAAGAACAGGAAGAAACAGAAGAAAAGCAAGAAATAGTAGAAGAAGAAAACCGCCCTAAAATAGATAAAGAAAAATTAATACAAGATTTTAAAAAACTATATGATTTTACATTAGATGATGAAAAAATAATGGAAAATTTATTCCATATTCTATACCCTATACTAAAATACGATTTGGGGCTTATAGCAATTCATTCTTTTGAAAAAAAAGAAGAAAAAGTTTATCTGGATGTAAGAGATATTATTTTAAGTCCGATTTTACAAAACAACATTTTAAATAAATATAAAGCCAAAAACACTGCTATGTTTAAAACTTATGCACCAAACTTAAAAACAGTTGTTAACATTGAAGATTTTAATTCCAAAATAGAATTTTGTTTTGAGCACCTAAACAAAAAAACTGCAGATGTTGCTTTCTATTCTTTTGAAAAAGAAAAATGGCAGGACGAAGAAAATATTTTGACCATAAAAGACGTTTTGGAAAAATTTACTAAAGCAAGATATATAAATAAGTTTGCCTTAACTAAAAGGGCTTCTCAAAGAAAATATTCGCCAAATAAATCAGAACTAAACTTTTTTAATAAAATTGAAAATGCACTTTTAGAGCACAGCTTGATTTATCTTGTTATTGTCGATATAGTTAATTTTCAACAATTACAAGACAATTTATCCATTCAAGATTTAGATATAATAAACTCAAAAATATCAGAAAAAATAATAAATGTTCTTAATAAAAATGAACAAATCCACAAAAACTACGAAGACGAATATGCGCTTATAATCTTTGCTAAAGATGAAAAAGATTTAAAAAACAGAATAAACTCACTATATGAAATTATAAATAAAATTACTTACAGTGAATACAATATTGAAGCAATTATCACAGCTGTAAACTGTATGTTTGATAACAATTACAACATATATGAAGCCCAAAAAATAGCACAAAAAGCATACAGTGAAGCACTGAATGAAAAGGTTATAATAAAAAATGATAAACAATAATTTAACACTTCAATCGCAAAACCTTCTTCAAGAAATCAAAGAGGAAGAAAGTGAAATCTATACTCTTATTGAAATAGACAACAAAGTTTATGCTATTGAAACAAAAAAAGTTCTTGAAATTGTTAAAATAATGGAGCTGGATTACCCTTATGCACTTCCTTCTTGCGTTTTGGGAATAATGGACTATGAACAATCTCCTGTAGCTGTCATTGATTTAAGAGAAGTATTAAAAAACGAAAGAGTAGTTTATAATCTAAGCGCCAAAATCCTTGTTCTAAAAACACAAAATTCCACCACGGCACTCATTTGCGACAATGTTAAAGATGTCAAAAAAATAAGTCTGTCTAAAATAAAAAATATTCCTTATATGACAAAAAACAGCCTATACAAAGGTGTTTTCATGGAAAATGATGAAGATTTTTATATTTTAGATATTGATATTATTGAACAATACATAAAAAACAACCCCGATAAATATTTAAATGAGCAAAGCACTCAAAAATATATAATAAATGATGACTCATCTAAAGCAGTTTTGCAAGAAAGAAAAAATTTCCTAACAAAAATCGCCCAAGATGTTCAAATAAACACGCCATTGTATGATATGGGAGTTTCTTTTTCAATTAATAACGTAAAATATTACATTAATATGGCAAGCGTAAAGGAATTTTTCAAAGTAAATAACACTAAATTCATAAAAGTTCCCTCCACTCCGGATTTTATATATGGACTTGCAAATATAAAAGGAGAATACACAACCGTACTGGATATAAGACGATTTTTCAATAATTCAAAAACCCACATTAAAGAAAAATCAACAATTATCATTTTAAACTCAAATGAATTTAAATTAGGAATTCTAGCTGATGAAATATGCGAAAGTTTAAACATAAACTTTGAAGAAATTATCCAAAACAAACTTCAAAAACAAGAAGAAACAAACATCCTTGAATTTGTTAAAGATGGTGAAATATATCAAGTACTGGACGTTGATAAACTATTGCAAGACGAAAAGCTCACAATCTGTTAATTTTTTAATACTTTTATTTAAAACTTCAATTAACCAATCAACTGCTTTTAGGGCGTCTGAATTTGCCTTAAAGCAACTTTCAGGACTTTTTAAATAATTTTCATCAAAGTATGATGAAATCCGATTTTCAAAACTCTCAACAACAATATTAAAATATTTGTCTTTAGGCAAAAATTCAATCTTTTTAAAAATCAAACTTTGTTCTTTTAAAAGATTTATAACTTTTTGATTAATTTCAGACTTAATATTTAATTCGTCACATAATTTAGATGTAATCTCTCGAACCTCAAGCACAAAGTCCTTTAAAGCCAAAAGATTATTTTTCATTTTTTGAATATTGTTTTTAATATGATTTTTATCTAAAACAGGTTGTTTTAATTTTAAATCAGGCTTTTCAATTGAATTTAAATTTCTTACAACCTCATAAAGCTCCAAATTTTCAAAATTATCTATTTGCGCTCCGCCAATAGAAGAATTAATTAATTTTAAAGTTGGTTTTATTTCTTTTAAATCTTTAGCCAATTTTCTAAAAATATCAACAAATATAGCATACCCTGTTTGAGTTGGAAGCAATGAACCATCTTGCGCTTTAATTGTTGCAATATTATTATTTAAAAATTCTAAATATCTTTTTGCGTTTAATTTCATTGCCTGAGTGTCTTTAGCTGATAATTTCACCGCTTTTTCAAATTCTTCAATATTATCAGGCTCAATTACATATTTATTCAATTCTTTTTTAAATACACATTTTAAATTTTCATAATGGCTGCCTTTAGCATAACAATTTCCATCCTTATATGCTAAATCTTGTCCAATTAGAATTATTTTTTCAAAACCCATTATAAATGCGCTCATAAGCGCCATATATGAAACAGTACCCATGGTTTGAAGGTTTGTTTTTGATTTTAGACAATCTAGCACCCAAGGATTTAAAAATGTATTTTCCGAAATATAATTAAATATTCCTTTTGATTGAAGAGTGTATGTTTTCCAATAGCAATATGGCTCTAAAATTAAGTATGAATTTTTCACAATATCATATTGAAATTGCGCTATATTATTTATCGTTTCAATATACAAAATAAAATCAGGCTGAATATCATGTTTTGCCAAAAGTTTAATAGTTGGATTTAGCGCAAAAATAACAAATTTATCTTGATTTTTTTTGATTATTTCTATATTTTCAGCTAACGATGGACCGGCAGAAAGACAAATAGCTGTTTTGCCTTTATAAATGTCTTTTAAATCCAATATATTTGGCGTTTTTAATATTTTTTCAAGATTAATACAGGAATTATAAAGCGCCATGGGTATTTTTTTATAAAGCGTACCTTTATCTCCTCTATGGCGCGCTTGCGCTTTTTGCGCAGTATATAAGACATCTTTTATATCATCTAAAAATTTCTTATGATAATTTAGGAAAGTTATTGAAATATTGCTATTTTCATCAGTTAAAGCATAAGCATATTCTGATAATACATCCTTATCGGAACACAAAAATACATTATTTTTATACAAACCATCTATTTTAGCCAAACTCAAAACAGTCTTTATTAAATTCAAATCAGGCTCATAAACTATAATTTTACCTTGCAAATTTCTTGCAGCCTCATCAACCAAATACCCTAAACCAAGCCCATAAATTATTCTTACAATATTTTTTTCATCTTTATTTTTAATAGAATTAACTATTCTTTTGGTTTCATCTTGAGCACCATTCATATCATGAATAAAACTTCCATTTGTGAATAAGTTAAATTCATTATTTGGCATTTGCACCAATTCAAGAGTTGATTTTTCACAATTAAACCTTAAAATTTCATCAGAAAGTCTTTTATTATACCTAGCAATATGGCTGATATTTTCTTCTAATACTTTATTTTCCATACGCAATATGGTAGCATTAAAGAGGTTATCATGGCAAATTTAATCGCTAAAATTACATCATTTGTCTTTGTTGCATTATTTTTTATCAACTGCAGCACATTTGCCAACGAAAATATTCCAAACTCTAAATTAAAAAATTATGATGAAATTTACGAAATGCTTGAAGAACCCGATTTTGATTATATTTTTGGGATTGACCCTTATCAAGCAGATGAATATACAAAATACATGTACACCCCTTATCCTTTATTTAGAACAGGTGTAAATTTAATCTTTAAATCTAAAACAATTCCAGCTGGATACTATCTTTTAACTCCAAGAGAGAAAAATGGCAAAACATGGATATTGTTTAAAGAAAACGGCAAAGTTTCATATGTTATGCCAATTTATAAAGAAGAAACAATTTCTGAAGAATTTTATGATGATAAAATTCCACACCCTGTGCCTAATTTATATGAAAAAATAAGAAACAAAACCATGGATTTTATCGGCACAAAATGGGGGCACAAAAATCAAAGAACGCCAATACCCAAAGCATTCATAGAATTTAATGATATGGGAATGTATTGGGATATGATATTATATTATGGAGATAAAAAATATTATCTTTTGTTCAAAAAAGATTAAATAAGGAAAAATAAATGAAAAAACTTGTCTCATCATTCGTTTTATTATTAATTTTATCGGCAAATTGCCCGCTTTACGCGCTAGATTTCAATTTTTTTAACAAAAACAATCCTCAAAGAGAAATCAAAAAAGTCTTAAAAAAACACAATAGAGCAATGGCAGACCACGATGTTGATTTGGTTCAATCTTATTATGATGAAAATTACAAAAGTGCCGACGGATTTAATCTTAATGATATGAAAACTATGCTTGAAAAAACTCATCAAGCATACACCAATATTAAATACAAGACAAAAATAAACAATGTAACCGCCTATGACAACTGGGCTTTAGCTCAAATGAGCGATGAAACTTATGCAAAAGTTTATCTTGATAATGACAAAAAAAATAAAGAAAAAGCAGGAACCCTAAAAGGCAAAAGTTCTTATTTAGTATATTTTAAAAAAGATAAAGACAAATGGAAAATCGTAGCAGACGAAATCTTAATGGAAGAAACATCCCTAAAATACGGTGTTGCAAATAAAATAGATATGGAACTTGAAACACCAATTTTCATAGAAAATGATGAAAACTATGATATTTCCTTAAAAATGCCAAATAAACCGGATGACATAATCGCTCTTGCTTCAATTTCAAGAGAAGAAATAACTTATCCTCCGGCTGATTATAATGAAAAATTCAGAAAAATCCCTGAAACCGGAGATTTAGAACGCTATGTTAAGGCAAACAATAAAAACTTAAACGAATATGCCCTTGCAAGTGTTGGTTTTACTAAAGTTTCAATAAATGAAGAAATAACAAAAGCAAAAATTGAAATTTTAGGAATTGCCTATATCATGAAAAGAATCAACATGAACAAAAACAAGGCTGTTAGCGCAAGTATAGCGGAGAAAAAATAAATGAAAGATAAAAAAGCCTGCATTTTCTATTTTTTGATGAACATCATCCTTTTAGATTTTGGAAATCAAATTAGAAAAATAAGCTACAGTCCTTATTTAGAAAATTTCAACAACCCGATTTTTTCAATTTTTCATATCAACAACACAGGAAGTGCTTTTGGCTTATTTCAAAATGGGGCAATATTCTTATCTTTCATAGGTCTTTTTGCTGTAATAGTATTAGCTTTTTATGTTTTTCAAAATATCAAATTTTCAGATAAAACTGCTCTTTTATCCCTAACTCTCTTTAGCAGCGGAACTTTAGGAAATTTAATTGAAAGAATACAAAATGGCTATGTTGTTGATTATATTAAATTAAATTTCATTAATTTTCCGATATTTAATTGTTTTGATATAATGATTAGCATAGGTTTAATACTTTATATCTGTTTTATTTTATTTTCAAAAGACAATAAAGAAAATACTAATGGCTGAAATTGAAACAATCACAATATCAAATAATGATAATAAAAAAAGATTAGATGTTTTTATTGTTGAATATTTTAAAAACGAACACCCGAGAGCAAAAATTACCGCTTTAATTGATGAAGGGATATTTTTAGTCAATCAAAAAAAACAAAAACCATCCTATAAACTAAAACCAAACGACATTATTTCTTTCAATGAAGAGATTTTCAATAAAACCATAAACCCTCCACAAGAACTTACTCCTTGGAAATTTGAGCTTGATATTATTTATGAAGATGATGACTTAGCAGTTATTAATAAAGAAAAAAATATCCTAACTCATCCGACTAAATATGATAGGGAACATACTCTTGTTAACGCTCTTTTATATCAATATCAAAATAATCTATCTGATATTCAAGGTATCGATAGATTAGGAATAGTTCATAGACTTGATAAAAATACATCCGGACTCATTGTTATAGCAAAAAATAATGTTTCTCACATTGATTTAGCTAAACAAATCAAAGAAAAATCAGCCAAAAGAAAATATTTAGCCCTTGCACTCGGCAATTTTAATCAAAAAGAAGGAATAATAGACAAGCCCCTTATTCATTATCTTAAAAATAATGTTAAAATGAATATATCAGATGATGATAAAGGTTTAGAGGCAATAACTCATTATAGGGTTATTGAAGAATTTAAGGGTGTATCTTTAATTGAATTAGAGCTAAAAACAGGCAGAACTCATCAAATAAGAGCTCATTTAGCTTCAATTAATCATCCTATTTTTGGTGATAGCCTATATGGTGCAAAAAGCTTTATGAGAAATGAATTCTACAATTTAAAAACCCAAGAGCAGCTTCTTCAATCCTATTATTTATCATTCATCCATCCAAAAACAAAAGAATTTATGGAATTTCAATTAGAGGAAAACAAATTCAGCAAAGATTTTATAAAAGTTTTAAATTTTTTAAGGAGTAAAAATGAACATTAATCTTGAATTATTTGATATATGCTATATGATGATTGGTTTTATGATGGCAGGAATCATTTTTATGATTTTCATATCAAAATTAAAAAAAGAAATCAAAAGCCTAAAAAGGCAATATGAAAAAAAATCAATCGGCGCTGATGATTCATCTTTAAGAGTTAAGACTCTTGAAAATAAAATCAAAACCCTTGAAGCTGCTCTAAGAAAGCAAATGGAAAAATAAACCTAATATCCTTCTCCAATAGTATCAATTGCTTCAACCCTAATATCAGTTATTAATTCAGAATATGAAATTACGACAATAGTTGGTATATGACGCTCTAACATTTGATATAGCGGCAATCTAATCCTTGGAGAACACAATATTACAGGCTGAACTCCAACAGCGCTCTGTGCCCTCATAAGAGTATTTGCAGTTGATTCAATAAGCTCTTGAACTTGCATTGGGTTTAATAAAAACATTGTACCCAATTCAGTTCTTTGACAACTGTCATCAAGGGTTTTTTCCCATTCTGATGATAAAGTCAACGCATATAAAACCTTTTCTTTATTCACGTTAGATAAGCAAATTTGTCTGCCTAATGCCGCCCTTAATCGTTCAGATAAAATATCGGGCTCTTTTGAAAATCTTGCATAATCACACAATCTTTCAAAGATAAAAATAACGTCTTTTATTGAAACTTTTTCTCTAATAAGATTTACAAAAATCTTTCTTAAATCTGATGTTGAAATAATTGTCGGAACAAGATCATTAACCAATGTTGGGTCTTGGGATTTAACAAGCTCCATTAATTTCAATACATCAGTTTTTGTCATTATCTCATCAACATACTTACGAACACACTCTTGCAAGTGCGTTACAATTACATCCACAGCATCAACTGCTTGAATTTTATCATTTTTACCTATATGCTGAGGGTTTAACCAATATGCTTGAGATTGGAATGTTGGTTCAACTGAAACAATAGCATTTTCAGGCAATTTTTTTCCTAACGCGTCATATTGGTCAGCTATAACCATCAATTTCCCAGGGTATACCGTTCCTGTTGCAACTGGATTACCACGAATTGAAATCAAATATTCGTTATCACCGATAGCGCTTGAATCCATAATTCTTATATTTGGAATAATATAACCTAAATCATCAGTAACCCTTTGCCTTAAAGCTGCAATTTTTGCCAATAATTGACCATCTTGTTCAGGATCTGCTATAACCAAAAGCCCGGCACCAACTTGTAAAGATAGTACATCCACACCCAATCTTTCATACATTTTATTAGGATTAACTAAATCTTGCATGTTTTGTTTAACAGCGTCTAATTGTCCTAATTGTTGTTGAACATCCTGATTAACCAATACAGACAAACCACCGCAAATCAAAATTGCTGCAAAAACCAAAAACGGGAACCAAGGCAAGCCTGTTACACCTGATGTTAGTGCAATTAAAATCAAAAACCCTGAAGCCAAGAACAAACTTGTAGGTTTAGATAAAATTTCAACAGCCAAATCAGACCCCAAAGCAACTCCGCCGCCGGTTGCACGAGTCATCACTATACCTGATGAAATAGCCATTAATAATGACGGAACTTGAGCTGCCAAACCATCACCAATAGTTAATATTGTATATTTTTGAACAGCGTCAGCAGGAGCCATGCCGTTTAATAAAATACCAATAATCAAACCACCTATGATATTGATTAAAGTAATGATGATACCAGCTATAGTATCACCTTTAACAAACTTCATAGCACCATCCATTGAACCATATAAGCTTGATTCTCTTTGCAAATCTTCACGCCTTTTGACAGCTTCTTCAGGAGAAATTAATCCGGCATTAAAATCGGCATCAATTGTCATTTGCTTACCAGGCATAGCATCCAGCGCAAATCTGGCTGAAACTTCAGCAATACGTTCAGCACCTTTTGTAATTACCATAAATTGTACAACAGTGATAATTAAGAAAATTACACCACCAACAACCATGTTACCGCCTGTAACGAAATGCCCAAAAGCTTCAACAACTTGTCCGGCATCACCTTTTGCTAAAATCAAACGAGTTGAAGCAATAGATAAAACAAGCCTAAACACAGTCCCAATCAAAAGAATAGATGGAAAAGCCGCCAATTCAAGAGGCTTATTGACATACAAGGAAATCATCAACAAAACAATTCCAAGAGTAATATTGAAACTGATTGAAAAATTGATTACCCAGTTTGGCATTTCTAACAATAAGATTAATATCAGAACAATGACAAAACCGGCAAGAGCAATTTCTGAAACTGGATTAGAATTTTGTTGAGGAGCTGCCAATTTTAAACCCCTCCTTTATAAATACCAAACGCGCTTTGCAAAACTGCCAATTGCGTTTTAAAATTAGCATCTATAACGCCATTATTGGCTACAACGGCGCAACTTCCTTTTTCTATTATTTCATCACCAACAACATTAACCTTTGCGCTCACATTTTTACTGTTCAAAATTTCAGGTAATGACGCAGAAGCAAATTCAACATCATCAGGATTAACTTTAATTGTTACTTTTTCACAATCTGAATGAATTTCATCTAATACAGACTCAATGATATTTTTTAGAACATCTTGTGATAAGTCTACTTCCTTTTTAATAATTTTTTTAGCCACTTCCATAGCTATTTCCATTATATGAGGATAAAACTCATCATACATTTCATCTCTTAAAGATAAAAACTCAGACAATGAATTTTTTATTTCTTCAATCTCATTTTGAGCCTTTTTTAAACCATTTTGATAACCTTCTCTGGCAGCTAATTCTTTAATAGAATGAGCTTCTTGCTGAGCTCTTGAAACCAAAGACCTTTCATCAATCCTTCTATAGCCTCTTCTTCTGTCACCTCTTCTTCTTTCAACCCTTTCTTTAAATTCAATTGATGAAATATCAATTTTTTCAAAAGTTTCAGCAACTACTTCTTCTTTTACTTTTGGCTTTTGAATAGGCGCCTTTGGCTCAACTTCTTCATTATTTTCTAAGATATTTTCAACATCAGAAATTAAGTCTTCTTTTTTTATAATATTTCCTTTTTTAGAAGGCTTATTAGAGGAAGACTGTTGTGATTTCTTATTTTGAATATTTTGTTTTCTTATTATCATGAAGCGTTTTCTTCTAAATATTTAGATATGACATCTGCAATGTAGGCAGGAATTTTTTTTCTTTTTTGATTATAACAAGATAAAACATATTCCTTAACATTAGGTCTTTCATTTTCTATAATATTCAAAATTTGGTTTTTATCCGAATTTTTAACAATTTTACACATTTTTTTATACGCTTTATCATAACTTATTGTAACTGTCTCAGGCAATGCATTTTTCATTTCTTCAAAACACCTCATAGTGGCCTTAGTATCCAATTTTTCTTCTAAATCCGGCATTTTTAAATATTTAATCAATACCTCACGCTCGGGTTTATTGAATTTTTGCAATATGCTTTTCATTTTTTCGCTTGAAAAATTTTTCATTAAAATGGCTAAAGACGCAAGCTTAATTATTTTTTCATCACTCATACAAGCAATATCAGCCATGGTCTCTTCTTTCATTTGTTCCTGAGCCATAGCGTCTATGTTTGACTGAGAAAGAGCATTTTTAGTAATTTCTTCAGATATTACACCTCTATTTTTCAAATCTTCCATTGCTTTTGTGAAAGATTTTTTTACTTGAGCCTCAACCAATGATATTAATTGTTCTTGAGGGATTTGTTTTTCAACAGCTTTCTTGGCTATGTCAAATACAGTGAAAGCGACCTTCTGTAAAACCCCTTCTCTATATTGAGGATCAATTTTCGCTCTAATCAAATCAATGGACTTATGAAATATCCACTCTCCAATAAATTGCGTAACAAGACTGGCTTCTTGAGCGCTTAGTTTTGAATTTTCTTCTTTAACCAAGGCATCTCCTGCCATAGTGCAAAACCGATAAATTATTTCAACAATAAAAGACTTATCTTGCTTCGAAATATCATTAGGAATAACCTGACTTGCTTGACTAGACAAGTCTTTGGCAAAAGCTTCAAAATTAAATGTTTTTACATCTGTATCTGCCATTTTTCCCTTTTTGCCCTCGGTTTATTTACGCATTTTCAATCCAATTTTTAATCTTTTCTATTGCTTCATTTTCATCCATAGAATTAAAATCGGATTCCAGTTCATCAATTGCATCAGATAAATTATTTCTTGGAGCTTTTGTTGCAGCTGCTGCTGATTTTGCTTGTTCAAGCGCAAGTGCATATTGATTTTTTTGTTCAATAAAACTTTGCGCCATTTGCTCTTGTTGAGCAATTAAACTTGAAGCTTGTTGAGTTACATCTTTTAATTGTTGTTCTTGATTTGCTGCAATTTGTCTTAAATATTCCAGCTCTTCTTCTTGTTTTCTTGCTTCGTCTTTAACTTTATTACCAATATGACTAAGTCCTAAAATAAGACCTATTGCAAGTATAGCCCCTACAACCCACCAAGGATTACCTGATTCTTCTACTTTTGGTAATTCATTTTCTTTTTCAGGAGCCAAAACAAGACTATTTGACTCAACAAAAGCAATAGAAACGTTTTCAGGGTCAACTTTTGGACTTGCCGCATGGGCAATCAAAGTCTTTAATTCATAAAGACTCATATTAGTTGGAATTGAGTTTTCTTCAATAGAAACAGCAACTGTTATCTCTTCAATTGTACCTGCTTGAGTATATTCGCTAACCTGTGTTTTAGAAACACCGTATTGAGTTTCAACAGCAGAACGAGAATATTGTCTATCTTGGCTTGATGAACCGGATTGCACCGCACCTTTAACTCCATCAGGAACATAAACACTAACAGGATTCATGCCGGATGTTGTTGAGTCATTATGATTATCGCCTAAATTTTCACTAAATTGCTGTTCTGAAACAGATGTTTTTTGGTCAGGATCATATAATATACTTGTTTTTTCAACAGGAGCTTGGGTTAAAAAAGTTGAAACAGTGGCTATATAATTACCTTTACCTATAAGTTTATCTAATTGAGCATTAACTTTTGATTGCATATATTTATCATTTTCTTCCAATTTTGCAATAGCATCATCAGAAGCACCAATGATAGAGTTATAAACAGTTCCGTTTGTATCGGTTATTGAAATATTATCAGCTTGAAGCCCGTGGACTGCACCTAAAAGCAAATTAGAAATTGCTTTTACTTTCATATTATCAAGTCTTTCACCCGATGGCATAGTAATTTGAACAGTAGCCGTTGTAGGCTTTTGATCTTGAGAAAAGAAAGTTTGCTCAGGAATTGAAATAAACACTTGCGCATTTTCAATAGGAGGAATTTTTCTGATTAAACGAGCAAGCTCCCCGTTAATCGCCCTTATTAATTTGATTTTTTTATCATCTTTGGTTGATGTAAAATCGCCTTTATCAAAAATTTCTAAACCTGTATGCTCATCCAAAAGCCCGCTTTTAACAATAGCCAAAAGCGCTCTATCTCTTTGATCTTGTGTGTATTCTTTTAAAACAATGCTAACTTTTGACCCGTTATCAACTTTTGTAGCCACAATTTGTTCACGAGCTAATAAGGCTTGAACTTCAAGGGCTTTTCCTGTATTTTCAGTTGTAAATAAAGTTACAGGGTCATTTTTAATAACTTTTTCAGCTTGTTTTATTTGATTTTCTTGACCTTGACCACCCTTAGAAGAAACACTAACCATAACTGACATCATAATAATAAACATCACTAAAATAACCACTATTGCAGCAACTATAGTGTATAAGAGCGGTTTATTTTCGGTTAGTTTTTTTAGGTCAAATTTTTCCATACTGTTCTTTTAATTAAATTATACTATCATAATATGCTAAAGTTAAGACTAAATCTGTATTTGCATTATTTTCTCATATGTTTGTAGGATTTTACCTGTTATTGTTGTTGCAGCTTGCACAGTAATCTCACTTTGCGCAATGGCTGCCATAACATCATGTACATCAGCTTTTCCTAACATTGCGTCTTGCGTTAATTGTTGAGGCTTATTTGTAACTTCATTTAATTCACTCATCATATCAGCCACAACATTTTTAAAACTTTTAACATTTGTATCATTAGAATCTATTGAAATATTTGCCTCTAAAGGCTCTAGGCGATTTGTTCTAAAAAAATTTACTTGATTTATTTTATCCATTTTTCTATTCCTTATAGATAATTAGCTAGCACAGATTTAACATAATTTTGAGTTTCTTTATAAGGCGGAATACCGTTATATTTATCAACCGCCCCAGGGCCTGCATTATAAGCTGCAAGGGCTAAAATTTTATTTCCATTATATTTATCAAGCATTTGTTTTAAATATTTAACTCCGCCTTCTATATTTTCTTTTGGATTAAAAGAATTCATTACTCCCAAAGATTTTGCCGTTTGAGGCATTAATTGCATTAATCCTTTTGCTCCTGCTAATGAAACAGCATTTGGATTAAAATTAGATTCTTGTTTTATCAAGGCTTTAATTAATTTCTCATCAACATTATATTTTTCACTTGCTTCTTTTATATAACCCAAAATTGCTTCTTTGGTACTTGAAACCTTGCTTTGAGTTCTTTTTAAACCGCTTAAAGAACCAAAAGGAAGAGTTTTAATATCTTCTTTTACCATTGGAGGAGTATCAAGTTCAAAAACACTATTAGACTCAACTTCTTTTTTTGATTCAGCTAAAATTTCATCAAAAGCAGAGGCTTTACTGGTTTCGGGGGTTTGAGGATAAATAGAATTAATATAACGATTAAGCTCATTAACACGATTAAACGCCTGAGCTTGCGAAGAAGAATTTATATAATTTTGTATTTGCGGACTAAACATTTTTACCTTTATCCCCTTCAATTGTTTTCGACCTTAATTAATTATTGTTAAATCAGATTTTAAAAAATCATACATTTAATGTAGTTAAAAATTATTTCAAAAGGGAATTGTAAGACATTTAATATTTAATTATTTTTTTATAAAAAGCAAAAAAGCAGAGCTAAAATAACTCTGCTTTTTAAGATATTTTAATATTCAACTATTGAACACAAACTGTCAACAATACACCCGCTGCAACAGCTGAACCGATAACACCTGCTACGTTTGGACCCATAGCGTGCATTAACAAGTAATTGTTTGGATTATATTCTAAACCAACTTTGTTTGATACACGAGCTGCCATAGGAACAGCAGAAACACCTGCTGAACCGATAAGCGGGTTAATTTTATCTTTAGAGAATAAATTCATAATTTTTGCCATTACTACACCACCAGCGGTTGCTAATGAGAATGCAACAACACCAAGAATTAGAATAAATAATGTTTGAACAGTTAAGAATTGGTCTGCTGATAATTTTGAACCAACAGATAATCCTAAGAAAATAGTAACAATATTAATTAGTGCATTTTGCAATGTATTTGATAATCTTTCAACAACACCGCATTCTTTACATAAATTACCAAAAGCCAAAGCACCTACTAATGGACATGCGTCAGGCAACAATAAGATACATAAAGATAAAACCAATAGAGGGAAAACGATTTTTTCACGTTGAGAAACTTCCCTTAATTGACTCATTTGGATTTCACGTTCTTTTTTAGTTGTTAAAAGTTTCATAATTGGCGGTTGAATTACAGGAACCAATGCCATATATGAATATGCTGCAACTGCAATAGCGCCTAATAGTTCAGGAGCTAATTTAGATGTAACATAAATTGATGTAGGACCATCAGCACCGCCAATGATACCAATTGCACCTGCTTGAGGCAAAGTAAAACCAAATACACAAAGCGCTAATAATAATGCACCAAAAATACCAAATTGTGCAGCACCACCTAATAGGGCAGTTCTAGGATTGGCTAATAGTGGACCAAAGTCTGTCATAGCGCCTACGCCCATGAAAATTATCAATGGGAATAAACCTTGGTGAATACCTGCTTCATAAATGATATTTAAAAAACCACCAGGTTCTGCAATTCCGGCGTTTGGAATGTTTGATAAAAAACCACCAAAAGCAATTGGAACCAAAAGCAATGGTTCGTATTGTTTTTTAATACCAAGCCACATTAAAAATAAGCAAACTACAAGCATTATAGGTGAACCATATTGATGCATGAATTGTTCGCAAACATTTGTAATGTTAGGATCAGCAGGTAGAACAAAATTATAAATACCTGTTGTATGCCATAATTGTTGGAAAACTTCTCCTATATTCATAATTTATTTCCTCCAATCTTAACCTACAACAACCAATACTTGACCTGTTTTAATTTGGTCGCCTTGAGCAACTTCAACAGATGAAATTTTGCCTGAAACAGGAGATTTAATTTCAGTTTCCATTTTCATTGCTTCAATAACTAATAATACGTCACCTTCAGCAACTTCATCGCCTTCAGATACTTCAACACGTAAAACATTACCTGGAAGTGCAGCTTTAACTTCTTCGCCACCAGCGCTAGATGATGATTTAGCTTGTTCTTCAACACCAGCTTTAACGCCAATATCATAAGTTTTGCCGTTAACTGTAGCTTTAGAACCATCCAATTTAACAGCATATTTTTTACCGTTAACTGTAACAGTGTAGCCATCAGCTGAAGTTGTTGCAACAGCATCTTTTTTATCTGCTGAAACTTTATTAACTGAAACTTGACCTTTACCTAATAAGAATTCAATACCTTTATCGACATTACCGTCTTTGCAAGCTGCTGAAATAAAGATATTTTCTTCTGTTAATGGTAAACCAGCTTCTTGTAATCTTTTCTTAGCTGCTTCAACACCTTTTTCGGGGTCTTTATCATTTAAATCTACAACTTTTTCAGTTGTTGGTTGTAAACCGGTTTTTTCTTGTGCCCATTTAACTAATTCTGGATCTGGTTCACAAGGAGTTTTACCAAAGTAACCTAGAAGCATTTTAGCATATCCGGGGTTAGCTTTTTCCCAAGGTTGTTCTGTAATAGCATTTAAGAATGATTGTTGAGCATAGAATTGTGAAACAGGTGTAACACTAGTTGCAAAACCGCCTCTTTCAACAACTTCTTTCATATTAGCAATTAATTTTGGGAATTTATCTAACATACCCATATCTTTTAATTGGTTAACAGTTGTAGCTGTAGCACCGCCAGGAAGTGGAGCTTGGATTAAGATTGGGTTAACTGCTAATGAAATTGGTGAAATTGGATAATCTTTCATACATTCTTTGAAGATTTCTTCTGTTTCCATGATTTTCTTAATATCTAAACCAAGGTCATAGTCAGTACCTTTTAGAGCATGCCACATAGAAATAATATCAGGTTGACCAGTACCACCTGAAACAGGTTTCATAGCAAGGTCAATTCCATCAGCACCACCATCAAGAGCAGCTAAATAAGCAGCTAAACCGGTTCCTGCTGTTTCGTGTGAATGGAAGCGGATATGAGCATCTGCGCCTAATAATTCACGAGCCATTTTAACTGTTTCATATACTTTTCTTGGGTTTGAAGTACCTGAAGCATCTTTAAATGCTAAAGAATCAAATGGAAGTCCTGAATCAAGAATGTTTCTTAATACTCTTTCATAGAAAGCAACATCATGAGCACCTTCGCAACCATATGGAAGCTCCATCATTGTAATTGTAACTTCGTGTCTTAAACCATGTTTTTTAATTGAATTTGCTGAATCAATTAAGTTGTTAACATCGTTTAGTGCGTCAAAGTTTCTAATAACATTAACACCGTGTTTAGCAAACATTTTAGCGTGCAAATCAATAATATCACGTGGTTGAGAATTTAAACCAACAACATTAACGCCACGAGCTAAAGATTGTAATGTAACATCAGGGCCAACAGCAGCTCTGATTTTATCCATTGTTTCAAATGCGTTTTCATTACAGAAAAATATAGGAGCTTGGAAACGAGCACCACCTGCTGTTTCAAAATGTCTTAAACCGGCATTAACTGCAGCTTGCAGAGCAGGAATAAAATCATCAACTAAAACCTTAGCTCCATAAATTGATTGGAAACCATCACGAAATGACGTATCCATAACTTTAATTTGTTTTTTTGCCATTTTTTTATCCTCATAAATTGTGTTTACTTAAAAAAATTAACCTTGCGCAACAGCAACTGCAATTGCAAGAGCAATATCAGTATCATCTGTTGTGCTTGCTTTTTTTGTTTTTTGTTCTACAACAGGTAGTGGACAAACTTTGTTTAAAAATTCAACAAATCTTGCCATTAGAGCAATTGCGCCAACAAGAATTATTAGAAATGAAAAAACAATTCCCATTCCAACAACCATTGCTGTACTTCCTGTTGCCCATAATTCAGGGTTTAACATAGTATTTCTCCTTTTATTCCGTTTTCTAAAAAGTCAGCATATTCTTTTTTAAAGTTTGATAAAAATCTATCTAAAAATTCGCTTTTATCAACCCTTTTATTTGTTTCGACGTAAATTGAAGTTGCTTTTTGATCAATATTTTTAAGTTCATCTTCTTCAAGATTTAAATTAATTCCACACCCCAAAATAACACCTTTGCAAGTTTGACCGATAAATTCTGATTCAGCTAAAATCCCCGCAATTTTTTTGCCATCAATCAATATATCGTTAGGATATTTAAATTGAGGTTTTAGACCGTATTCTTCAAGAGTTTTTGCTCCGATTAAGGCAGCAAATCTTGTTAATTCGTTAAGATGAAGCAGATTTTGCGGCTTTAAAATAAGGGAAATATATAAATTACCGCCATTTTTATTTGATGAATACCAGCTGCGTTCAAATTGCCCATGTCCTTGTGTTTGCAGATCACAAGAAACCACCTGAAAATCATTCAACTCCTCAAGATGTTGATGAGCATAAGCGCTCGTTGAATTTAACTCATCAAAATGAATAGTACTAAACATAGCTTGATGATAACAAAAACATAATTTATAAACAAACAAAATTTACTTTTCTAAATTATATTTTTTTAAATGAATAAACCATCCATGAACCTGTTTTTATTTTCCCTTGATACAAGAAATTTCGAGCTGCCCAATCAAGAGACCTGTTTCTCATATAAGAAGCAATTAAAAATAAAAATGGGGTTTTATTGTATTTTTCATCATCAGCTAAAAGATTTTTCATTTGTTCATCGCTATATAAACTAACGCTTTCAAGGTCAACAACAAAAAATTGCTGACCTTTTTTCATATCAAATAAAATCTCTCTATTTAATTTTTCATCCAAAATTGGTGAATCTTGTTTTAAAAAAAAACTTTATAAATAGAATGTCCATTCAAAAAAGCGTCATAAGTAGACCCTGCTTTTAGGGCGTATGGAAAATTGTATTTATCAATTGACATTGCTATATAATCATTGTCATTATAATACTTAGTAAAGTGTGTCTTAGGATAGAAAAGAAATAAAATTTTATCTTGTTTTTTAATACCTAACTCTTGCATAGCCAAAATCGGCAATCTTTGACCTTCTTGTCTAACAAGCTTTGGAGCTGAAGTATGTGAAACAAGAATAAAAAATAAAGTCATAAATATATATATTGTTGCAAGGGTAATTTTTGTACCCTTTGAATTTAATTGAGCCCAGCCTATCGCAGCCATTAAAATTAAAATTGGATATAGTTCAGTTAAATATTTTGTCAAAAAGATTATTTTACCTGCTATAGCAGTAATTAAAATTGTCAAAAATGTTGCCAAAAATACAGTTAAAAGATATTTGTTAATTCTTTTTGAATCGATATTTGATTTTATTATCATCAAAAGACAAATTCCCATTGGAACAAGCGCAAACATAACAAAACCAATATTTATAACATCATGATTAATTATTTGATGATAAAAACTCATTGGTGAATTTGTTATATTTTTTAAGACAGGTGAAAATAAATCAGTAAAATAGAAGAATATTTTTGACCAGCTAAATGGCGCCCACCATTGAGAAAAATAAGTCGGATGAACAAATATTCTTAAAATAAAAGGTATTATAGGCAAACACAGAATTAAACCTGCCACAATCGGCATATACAAATCTGTTTCTTTTTTCTTCTTGGGACGAAATGCAATTAAACCAAAAATATTAAATAAAACATATACAAACCCGATTGTATGTTCTAAAATCAATAAAACACAAAATACACTAAGCCAAGCAGCATTTTTCCTAGATGGTGCTTCAAACATTTTTATTGAATACAGTAAAATCAATGAAGATAAGAAAAATATCATTGAATAAATTCTAACTTCCTGAGAAAAATAAATTAAAAATGAACTTATTGAAGCAATCAAAGCACAAGCTAGACCAATTTGAATTGAATGAAATTTTGTTTGATAATTTTTCCCGACATGATACATCACAACGCAACCCAAAATATTAGGCACTAATGATGATAATCTCAACATAAAATCAGAATTTTTAAAAATCATCATCCAAAGTTTTAAATAAAAATAATGCAAGGGCGCATGGCAATTTGTCCTAATGCCGTCAAAAAAATCAAACGGAAACTTTAACATTGAAATTGAATATGTAATATATTCATCGTTCCATAAACCTTCAGGTTTATTCAAATTCCACAATCTTAAAGCCAAACCAAGTAATATAATTAAAATTAAAATTACTTTATTATCTTTTAACAAATCTTTCATAAGACTATTCTAGCAAACAGATTCTTTTTGTCGTCATAAATTAAGAGGACTTTAGAATGTTATCTTTTTTAAAAATCTTTTACAAAAGCGGTTTTTGTAGTATTGTAATAAATAAGTAGAATTATTTTGGAGTAATATTGTTTAATGGCAGATGTAAACACCGTTGTAATAATTAGCAACAGACAAGAATTAATAAATCAGATTTCTCAAAAACTGGTTCTTCTAAGAAATCTTGATAAAATTAAATCTTGTTCAATTGAAGAAGCCCAAAATATGTTTGAAGGCTTTAATCCCAATGTGTTAATTCTTCATTGCGACAACAACAATATCCAAGCAATTAATTTAATCAAAAGCCTTAAAAAACAAGAAATATACAAAAATCTTCCAATATTATTAATCAATGAAAATTGTTCTAGAGAAGTTATAATTGAAGCATTTGATAACGGCATAAGCGATGTATTATTCATGCCTATAATCGACTACGAATTATTAATAAGAGTTATTTGGTGTTTACAAAAAAATGAGCTAAATTTAAGCATTGAATCTCAAACAAATTTCTTAACTACTTTAGGAGTTATGCAGCCTGATACAGGGGTATATACTCAAAAATACTGTGATGAATTTTTGAAAAATGAAATAGCTCAAACAAGAAAATACTCTCAAAGAGCTTGTATTTTATTAATTGCACCCGATAAAAAATATCCTAATTATAAAAACCCTAAAGAATTTATAGAAATAATTAAAAAATCAATACGTTTAAATGACTCTGTTATAATTAAAGATGTTGATAAATTCTACGTATATCTTCAAAAAACAAAATTAAACGGTGCTTATAGCGTATTTGAGAGAATAAATACTAATTTAGGAATCGATTCAGGTGCAAATGCAGGAGTTGTCGAAGTTCAAGAACAAAAATTTGAAGATATTAAAGAAGCGCTAGAGGCTGCTCTGGAAAAAGCAAGCGAAAATACTAATTCCTTAATAGTGGCATCAGATTTTTATTCTAATGCGCCTGAAAACAAAATTATACTTGAAAACCCCAAAAATATAATCGAAAAACAAAAAGAAAACAGAATTACAAATGAAATTGATAATCAAATCCCGCTAAACGAGGCACAGAATAATTTTGATAAAAACAGCGTAAGACTATTCAATCAAGCATATCAAAGAAAACTAAAAGTTGTTATTGCGCCTGTATTTAAAAAATATGAAAATATATTAAAAATCAAAAGACAAGATTTTACCATTAATTCTTACACCGGTACAAAATCGCTGTTCAGTGTATCAGCAAGAGGGGTTAATGCCTCAATGGCAATCGAATATGATGGCGTTGAAAATGCGCTTGTTCGCCTTAGCATAACAGATGATGAGCAGAAAAGACTTTTTGAAACAGAAACTGTAGATTTTACTATTTTAAATTATCGAAAAGTTTCTCTTATGCTTAGTGAATTAATTGACAAATTCATTATGATTTTAAGGAAAAAACCTCAATAAATAAATGGCAAGCAATTTTGATTTTCTAAAAGCAATTGATAAAGAACTTTATGAAATAATTTTAGATTCTGAAAAATTATTTCATGATGAATATTTTAATCAAACCTGTGTTCAATTAAGAATTTTTGCAGAAAAAATGGCAAAAAAAATTCTGAACCACAATGACCCCAATTTAACTTTTGACGATACATTGAATTGTTTAAAAGACAAAATCAAAACACAAAAAGAAAAAGAATTTATAGATGACTTATTCTTTATAAAAAGAATGGGTAATAAATCGGCCCACGGAGAAGATACAAGCCCCAAAGACGCTCTTGAAGCACTAAAAAGAGCTTTTGAGGCGGCAATTAATTATGCTTACTCAAAAAAGAAAGATGAAAAAATAAACAAACTACAATTCGACATAACTCTTTTAGTTACTCAAAAACCGCTAAAAGAGAATAAACTTGTAGAAAAATATGTTCAACTAGCCCAAGAAGAAAAAGAAGAGCTGCTAAACTCAAAACAGGGTGAATTTAATTCTTTAGTCGAAAAAAAGGACGAAAACGGATTTAAAGACAAAAATTACATAACAAACACCAAAAAATACAAAAAGAAAGAACTAACCCCAACCCAAAAGAAAATAAAAGAAAAAGTTAAACAAGCCAAGAAAAACCTAAAACAAAATATTAATCCTCCAAAAACAACTAAAACCAAGAAAAAACCAAAAAAACAAAAAAAATCTAACAACCTAAAACACATATTATTCATTACTTTTGCTATAATTTCTCTAATTTTTATATTAAAAATGTTAATTGTTTTTTAATTCATATAGCACTTTTTTCAATAAGAAATACTTTATATATACATAAGATGTTATTTTTTTATTGATGGAGTAAAAATGGAAAAGAATGAGAAATTTAATACTCTATTAGATGAGTATGCTTTTATTGACTATTCCGGCTTTTTAATGAATGAGTTTAAAGAATACAAGCTCCAAATGCTTGCGCGAAAAATAAAAAGTCAAAACTTTAGACCAAAAAGGAAACTTTATGGTTTCTAATTTTTATGATATTTTCTTTATATGAAGAAAATATTATTTTTAGATTTCGATGGAGTACTTTTTGACACAATAAAAGAAGTGTATCTTGTAAACAGATATATACAAAAAGGGCAAGGGTTTTTTGAGCCTGTTGTTGAAAGCTCTTATGCGCTTTTTTCTAAGTACAAATATCTTGTTTATAACATTTGGATGTTTTATTATTACAATCTTCTTCTTTTTTCTGACATTAAAGAAGAAGATATTGTAGCACAATATAAAAAACTAATTTCCAGCAGAGATATTAAAAAAGAAGAAGAATTTTGCGAAAAATTTCTTCAGTTAAGAGCTGATTTAATAAAAAATCACTATGATTTTTGGCAAACATTAGAAACTCCATATAAATTTTTCTTCGACATAAAAGAGCTTTATAAAAATAAAAAAATCGATATAGTTGTAGCTTCCAAGAAAAATAAATCTTCAATTTTAAAAAGATTTAAAGAATACAACTTTAATTTAAGCGAAGACCATGTTTTTGCAAGAGATGAATTAGATAAATTTTCCTCAAAGGGTGAATTTTTTAAAGACTACATGGAAAAACATGGCTATCAAGAAGCCATATTTGTAGATGACAATATCAACAACATAAATTCCTGCAAAAATATTCAAAACATAGAAACAATTTTAGCTCTTTGGGGGAATTGCGGACCTGATAGCAAAGGTTACAGCGAAAAAGAAGCAATTGAAAAAATTAAATTATTTTTTTAAGCCAAAAAGCGCAAAAAAAATTCTTTTTACGTTTTGTAGGACAAAATAGTGTTGTTTTTTAATTTAAAAAATGCTATTATCATAAAAATATTTTGCACGAGGGAAAATAATGGTCGACAACAGAGGTATAAGCCCCGTTAGCGGTTATTTTAATGCAAGTGACGGCTCCGCTATGGCAAATAAAATGTCCGATGAAAAAATGGGACAAGGCGGGGAATATTTTGCTCAAGAAATGGCAGAAGAAGAAATCCAAGAACACAAAGAAGTATTTCAGGACAGATCTGCCCAGCTTCGTGCATCTCTGAACGGTCTTGCTATGGCAAATGCCGGCTCAATTATGCTTATGAAAACCCTAAAAGAAAAAGAGCAATCTCAAAAAAAATTCAAAAATAAATCTGAAAAAAAAGATGAAAATTCAACAGACGAAATTATTGACGAAACTGTCTTGGATGAATAAAAATAAACACTTTAAAAAAATTTTTATAATGTTAAACTAAATATATGATGAAACAATTTAGACAAGAATATTCAATTAAACAAATCCCGACAGAAGATGCTCTTTTACTGGAAAATACATTGAATGCGATGTCTGTCTCAGGATGGGAATTATATTCAATTTATGAAGCAGAACAAAATTCAAAAATTGTCTACAACTGTATATTTACAAAAGAAGTTGAAAACCAAGAAGAAGAAAATAATGATGACATAATCAACTTCAGAAATTCTGTTGAAAAAATGCTTTATTCAAAAGAAGAACCCTATGAACTTTGTCTAAATTTACAGAAAAAAATTAGAGATAAAAAAGACAAAATTGAACGAGTTAAAAAATTTCTTGAAACTTCAAAAGATGAAGAAAGAGAAATTTTAAATGACGAAATTAAAAAAGATATTGACGAATTAAATAATTTAAAAAAAGATTTAAAAGATGTTTTAGCACCGTCTAAAATGGCAAAATTCTTAGGCGAAGAAAAACTTTCAATAAGTCTTTCTAGCGAAAATTATTCTCTTTGCGACCCAAAAATTGAAAAAAATCTTTTATCGCAAACTGTAAAAATAAGACAAGAATTAACCCATGAACTTGGCTATATCATCCCAAAAGTTCAATTTATTGAAAACACATCCTTAGATGCATATGATTTTTCAATTAATATCCATGGTGTAAGTGTAGTAAATTCAAAAGCATATCCCAATCATCTTGCCTTTTTTGAAGATGAACTAAATATGGATAAACCACCAAAAAATTCATACAAAACAAAAGACCCTCTAACAAAAAGAAAAATAATTTGGATTGAAAAAAACCAATGCGAAAACTTTTGGGTAGAAGGAATTGAGCCTACAGAATACATAGCAAATTATTTAAGTTATTATGCAATTTCGCATGTTGATGAAATATTTGATTATAATGATTTAAACAGATATGTTGAATTTGTCAGCAATCAAAATTCATTTTTAACAGACACAATTTTAGGCGACTACATAAGTATTTCAGAATTAAAGTACCTTTTAAGCCAATTAATCAGAGAAAAAGTAAGCATAAAAGACATTGTTTATATTTTTGAAAAATTAAATGATTTTTCTGATGATTCAAATAAAGCAGATTTATTAGACAAATTAAGAATGGCACTATCAAGGCAGATTTCTCAAAGTATTGCCAATAAAGATAAAGAGATTTTTGCTTATGAAATAGATGATGATACCTTGGATTTATTGGAAAAACAAACTAATAACGAAGAATCCAGCGTTAAAATAGATTTATCCAAGTTTTCTAAATTCAAAAAAATACTAAAAGAAACAAAAGAAGATTTAATAAATCAAAGCGCTGTTTTAATTGTTCCGCAACAATACAGGCAAATCATCTTCATTCTTGTTTCTCAACTATTTATGGATATTCCTGTTGTTTGCTATGAAGAAATTGCTTCTGATTACAAATTGACTATTTTAGGCAAAATATAATATTTAATCATACTTTAAACAAATTGTTAAATTTTGTAAACTTTTGAGTGTTTTGTGCAATTGATTACATTTTAAATACTTTATTAATACATAAGGTATTAGATAGTTAATTGAGAGAAAAGCCATGACAGAAGTTGAATTAAATGCTTTATTTAACATTTCCCCAGAAAGAGTTAAAAATGTTTATGCTACAAACTCTACAAAAAGTGCTGATGAAATCAGAAGAATTGTAAAAATATTCAACATTGCACGTGAACAAAAAGAAACTTCAAAAGGTCTATCAATCAGAAGCCTAGCTGCTTTTAAAACAATTTTAGTAAGCAACAATTAATTTCCCTTGCGTTTATTAGATTTACAACATGCAAGAATATATTTATTAAGACGATAGTTAGTTTAATAATTATATAATCAAGAGCTAAAGTTGCAAACGAACGAACTTTAGCAACAAAAGGGAATTATTTTTTCAGTTTGTTCATGAGTTTTAAAAACTCCGGAAAAGAAGTGTTGACACAATTAAAACCGCTAATTTCCATAGATTGATTATTTATTAAAGATAGAACATAATAACTCATTGCAAGCCTATGGTCTAAATGTGTTTCAAGAGAAACCATTTTATTTATTTGAGAAGAACCGTTAATAATAAAACCATCAGGTTTTTCAGATATACCTATTCCAAGATTTAAAAACGAATCTACAATTGTTTTAATTCTGTCTGATTCTTTATTTCTTAAATCTTGAGCATCAGACACAACGCTTTTTCCCTGTGCTTGAGTAGCTAAAACTGCCAAAATCGGGATTTCATCAATAAGCCTTGGAATTAAATCACCTTTTATTTCAAAAGGTTTAATATTTTTTGTATATTTTACTTTAATATCAGCCGCAAGTTCAGCTGAAACTTTTCTTTCGTTTAATATAGAAAAATCAATTTCAGCCTGTTTAAATACATCTAAAATCCCCGTTCTTGTAGGATTTATTCCAACATTTTTAATTATTATTTCAGAATTTGGAACAATTGCAGCTGCCACCATAAAAAATGCAGCAGACGAAATATCGCCAACAATTTCTATATCTTTTGGCATTAATTTTGATTTTTTAACTTCAACAAAACACCCGTCTTTGTCTTGTCCTATCTTAATAGAAGCTCCTAAATATGAAAGCATAACCTCAGAATGGTTTCTTGATAATGTTTTTTCATAAATCCTTGTAGGTTCGTCTATTCCAAGCCCGGCAAGAATTAAAGCGCTTTTAACCTGCGCTGAAGCTATAGGAGAATGATAAGTAATAGATTTTAATTTTGTTCCTGTGATTTCAAGAGGAAGTTTATTATCATTTGATTTTATTTTAGCTCCCATAAGCTCTAAGGGTGCTATTATTCTTTTCATTGGACGTTTTTGCAAACTATCATCACCAACTAAAACACAAGAAAAATCACATCCGGAAAATAATCCTGATAATAACCTTGCGCTTGTTCCTGAATTATTGCAATTTAAGGTAACTTTTTTTTCGGCACTCAAGCCTTTTGATGAATCTAAAATCAAATCATGTTCAGAAATAAATTCATATTTTACCCCTAAAGTTTCTAAAATTTTAAGAGTGGAAACACAATCTTCGCCTTTAGAAAGATTTTTTATCTTAATTTTTGAATTGGTCAATGCTCCAAAAATTAAAGCTCTATGAGAAATGGATTTATCAGGGGGGATGGTTATTTCCCCCCTCAAACCATTTATTAATTTTTCTGTTTTTAAAATATTATCCATTAGCTAACTCTGAAACAAAGTTTGGTACACAGAAAACTGCGCTATGAAGCTTTCTATTATAAATTTTACAAGTTTTAGAAATTTCTTGTGCTCTTTTTTCATCAATTTTAGTATAATCCAATGGAATTTCAACATCATTTGAGCAAAAGCCCCAAGACCAATATCCCCCAGGGTATGTTGGCATAGGTCCGGCGTATGGAGCCACATTTTTGAACACTTTTCTTAATAGTGCATAAGTTTTTCTCATGTTTTCACTTTGAGCAAAAGGTCCTTCCGTTTGAGGAACAACAATACCGCCTTTTTTTAATGCTTTTTTTACGTTGTTATAAAAACCTTCATTAAATAAACCTTCCCCAGGGCCTATCGGATCGGTTGAATCGATTAAAACAACGTCATAGACATTTTCTTTTCCTTTAATAAAATCAATCGCATCTTCAACTCTAACATCAACTTTTGGATTATTTAATTCACAAGCTACTGTTGGGAAAAATTCTTTAGATGCATCAATAACCATCTTATCAATTTCAACCATGTCAATATGTTTTACAGACGGATGTTTTAAAAGTTCTCTAACTGTTCCGCCGTCACCACCACCTATTACTAAAATATTTTCAGGGTTAGAGTGAGTCAACATTGGAATATGTGCTATCATTTCATGATAGAAAAATTCATCTCTTTCAGTTACCATCATCAACCCATCAAGAGTTAAAACATTACCAAAGGCGCGTGAATGAAAAACATCTACTTGTTGAAAATCAGATTTATCAGAAAATAAATCTTTATCTTTTTCTATTGCAATACCAAAACCTTCGGGTGTAATTTCGTGGTATAAATCTTTTGACATTTAAACTTCCTTTATTTAATCTAAACATGTTTTAATATTATACAAAAAAATCAGCTTATTTGTTATAATTAATTTTAATGAAAAGCAAAAATAAAATTTTAGATTCATTTGAAGAATTTATTGCCTTACCCTTATCTATTCTAAAAAACAGAATAATACAGATAACGGGTTTTAAGTCTGACTTCATGGAAACAAAATCAATAGATATTGAATTAACTGATGACGCCATTCATATTAACTGCATAAATAACGAAAGTGCATATAATCTTTTAAGTAGTGTTATTTATAAAAGAAAACTTATTAAACAAAAACAATTACAAGAAAAAAAAGAAAATGAAACCTCGATTGGTGCTGCCTAAAAAGGCTTTTTATTGCCAAGAAGGACAATATTAAATTAGACAGTAAGCTAATTGGTTATTTAAGCTTAATCAATTAGTATTAATCCATAGATAATACATTAACGATACAAAAGAGGAAGGATTATTAGCTATGGTTCAACAAACTGTAAGAACTAACCAAACAAAAGATGTTAGAGTAATCATTGTAGAGGATTATAAACTTACAAGAGTAGGTCTAAGATATGCTCTTAACGAAATAGAAAACATTAATGTTATAGCAGAAGCGCAAAATGCTGAAAGCGGTCTTGAAATAATTAGAAAAGAACAACCCGATGTTGTACTTATGGATTTAGGTTTACCGGGGATAAACGGGCTTGAAGCAACAAGCAAAGTAAAAGAAATTTCACCAAACACAAAAGTAATTATTCTAACAAGCCATGATAGAGAAGAAGAAGTTGTAGCTTCCTTGGGTTCAGGTGCAAGCGCATATTGCCTAAAAGATATTGACCCAAATACATTATCAAATGTAATTAAAAATGTGGCAAAAGGGACGTGTTGGATAGATTCAAATGTTGCACATTTAGCACTAAAGCTATTCCCAAAACCTGAAAACACAGAAATTTTAAACTCAGGCCACTCTATGGATGTAAAAGCAAAATTAACAGAAAGAGAAAGTGAAGTCCTAAAACTATTAGTTCAAGGTAAATCCAACACAGAAATTGCCCAAGAATTAATTGTTTCAGTACACACTGCAAAAGCCCATGTTTGCTCTATTTTACAAAAATTGTGTGTAGATGATAGAGTTCAAGCAGCAGTAAAAGCAATAAAAGAAGGTCTTGTATCGGTGTAGTATAATAAAGGCAGTTTAAAAACTGCCTTTTTGTTTTATTATTTTTTTATGCTAGATGAAAATATTGAAATAATTAAAACAAAAGACGGTTCAGTTGGGTTATATGATAAAAAATTAGATGAAATTTTTCATTCCATCTATGGCGCCAAGACTGAAGCTTTTGAAAAATTTATACAACCGGCTAAAATTATTGATAATAAACACTTAAAAATATTAGATATTTGCTATGGTATAGGCTACAATACAAAATGTGCCTTAGAAAATTTTAAAAATATTTCTTTAATTGACTGTATTGAAATAAATAAAAATTTAGCCTTTAATTCCTATAAATTTAGCTATAGAGATGACATAGATAAAATCATTAAATCTAATTTAGAAAAAAATAATTTAATTCATTTTTATATTAATGATGTTAGAAAAATTATCAAAACTTTAGATAAAAAATATGATATTATCTTCCATGACGGCTTTGCACCTCATAAACAAAGCGAGCTTTGGAGCGAAGAATTAATTTTAAATATTTCAAAATTGCTTGATGAAAATGGAATATATTGCACTTATAACCACTCAAAGCCTGTTTTAAAAGCCCTTTTAAATGCAGGTCTGTTTGTCGGCAAAACCCTAAAAGACAATAAAACCATAGGCACTTGCGCTTCTTTTAATAAAGAAAATATTTTAAATCCATTAAACAATTATGAAATAGAAGAATTAAACACAAAAAGCGCAATAACCTATAAAGACCCTTTTTTAAATTTTACTCATCAAGAAATAATCAAAAAACGAGAAGAAGAAATAAAAAATTCCAATCTTATGACACTTTCGCACTTAAAAAAAATTAAACTAAATCAAGATTAATTTTTTGATTGTCTATATCAAATTTTTTAATAATAACATCAATAATGTCTTGTTCAGCTAAATCTCTGTTATTTTTTTTCTTATATTCTTGAAGTTGGTGTTTATTTAATAAACCCTCAACTTTTGGATAAACCTCGACAAAAGCCCCAAAAGGCTTAATTCTAACCACTTTTCCCTTTATTATTTTATCCGGTTCAAGATTATCTTTTGCTTCAATCCAAGGATTTTGTTCTAAAGATTTTAAGCTTAAAGAAATTCTTTGTTTTTCTTTATCTATTGCAATAATTTCAACATCAATTTTTTCATTTAATTCCAAAACATCACTTGGATTATCAATCCAACTCCAAGATATTTGAGATAATGGCAATAAGGCATCAAGTCCTCCTATATCAACAAAAGCTCCAAAATCAGTTATTCTTACAACCCTGCCTTTTACAACCATGTTAAGCTCAACTGTATCTATAATTTCCTTTTTAACATTTTCAATTGATTCTTGGTAAACTTTTTTATTCGATAAAACAAAATTACTCTTATTCATATCAAGAGCCAAAATTTTAAGCTCTAATTCCTGCCCGATTTTAGCTTGTTCGATTTTTAATTGAGATGATGGTACAAAACCCTTTATCCCCATAACATTAACACATACACCGCCTTTTACTATTGAAATTATAGAGCCTATAACAATTTCGTCATTTTTAAATTTTTCTTCAAGCTTTTCAAGGTTATTTACAAGCATAACCTTTCTATGTGACAAATAAAAAACTCCATCTTCGTCTTCAGGGGTGTTTATAACAAAATCATATTCTTCATTTAACTTTAAAATATCTTTAATATCTTGCTCTTTTGATATTAAAACCTCGCCTAAGGGACATTTTGCAGCAGTTTTAGTATGAATATCAACTAAAACATAATTTCCGTCATAACCAACAACTCTCCCTTTAACAATTTCTTTTGGTTTATAAGAATAATTATATTTTTCAATCAGTTGCTCAAATTCAATATCGCTAATCATAGTATCAATCCTTATAAAGCCGTATTTATAAATCCTATTATATATGTTTTTAGCTAAATTTAAGCCATTTCAATGTTAATTTACTACATTTGTACGAATATAAAACCCTCATTTGAGCCATTAAATTTTTTTATTATAATCTTAATATGAACTACGCTAAAAGCACATATAATACGCTATTTTTAGCAAACTTATTATTAGAAAACAAACTAAGCAAAAAAGAAATCTTAGAAAAATTTAAACTGCAAAACAATGAAATTTCACTTGCCACATTAAACAATTATCTAAAGAAATTAAAAGATAACAATATAAGCATCAAAAAAGCCGGATTAAATTTTTACATTGATTGCTCAAATTACGAATTTAATCTAACAAAAGACAATATCAAAGCTCTTAATGATATTAAAAAACTAATCTTAAGCGAAAAAAACTACAAAATTATAAGAATGCTCATGAGGTTTTATTATAAAATCTCTAAATTGATTGAAAATGAAAATTTAAAATATGAATTAATGGATTTTGCGTATTATTCAGAACTAAATTGGGATTTGATATATAAACTTGAAAATCATTGCAAAAACAAAGATGTTATTTTAATTGACTACATTCTCCCTTATGGCACAAATAAACTAATTGAATATCATGTTGATAAAATAAAACCATCCAAAACCTCTCAAAGACTCTATCTTGAAGGAATAATGGAAGGTACAAAAACTTTTTCAAAACTCCCGATTGATAGAATTTACATGATTAAAAAAATAATCAGAAAAAAACTTATATTTAATATTGAAACAGAAACAATAACATACAAAATTCTAAAAGAAACTTGGCAAAAGGCTCCAAAAGATTTAAAAGAAAAAATCATAAACGAAGATGAAAATTATTATACAATTGAAACCCCGATAACAGACGAATTTTATCTTATTCAAAGACTATTTGAATTTTGCCCTGATGTGGTTTATATTTCAGAAGGAAAAATTAAAGACGCAATAATTGAAAAACTGGAAATTTTGAAAAAAGCTTATGACAAATAAATCAACAGATAAAAATTCAATTAAAATTCTTTATGAGCTAATAAAAAAATACTCAAATAAAGATGAAATAATTGAAAAATATAATATTAAATCAGGTGCGTTTTTTAAACATCTCACTGAAATCAAACATGCTAATTTTGAAATTATAAAAGATGGCCCATATTACAAAATCAAAGCATTTAGTAATAATTTTAATTTAACAAGTTTAGACACCAGTTTAATTGCTCATCTTATAACACTATCATATTTTTCATCCAGTAAAAAAAGAACAAAAAACCTAACAACTGCCCTTAAAAAAATTCTTCTTTTTTCTTCAAAGGAAAAATACGATGAAACATTAAACAAAATTGAATTGTTTAAAAAAACAAAAAATTATATGGATTATAGCAATAAAATCAGTGCATTTGAAGAATTCATAAATAAAAATAAAATAACAAAAATAATGACTCTGTCTGAGAAAACCTATATTTTAAAACCAATTAAAATAAAACGAAACGAAAGCAATATATATTTCCATTTTTATGACGAAATAAAAAACGAAAATAAAACTATACCAATTGAAGACATAGTAAAAATTATTCCAATTGACGAAAGCAAAGATAATATTGAATATAAAAAAGAAATAATTTTTGAACTATATGGCAGATTAGCAAAGAGCTACGTCTTAAAAGAGGACGAAAGGCTTATAGAAAAACAAGCAAATAAAATTGTAGTTGCAAATTCAAGTTCCGATAAAAATATTTTATTTAAAAGATTATTGCGCTATGATATATTATGTAGAATATTATTTCCAAAAGATGTTACAAAAGAATTTCAAAATTTGATAAATGATTCTCTACAAAAACTAAAAAGCGGATTTTAAAAAATGAAAAGACAAACAAAATATTTTTTGATTGGTTCAATTTTGCTTATAGGGGCAATGTTTTGTATAACTTTTCTGCCTGCGCTTATAAAATTTAAAACCTCTTTTCATATTAAAGAATATATTTTTGTTCAGGTTGAGTTTTTCTTAATGCTAACAGCAAGCATTTTTTATCTGTTTTCACCAAAATTTTATCTTGAACAAATAAAAATAATAATCATAGCAATATTTTATTATCTATGCTTTGTTAAATTCTATCCTTTAATTTTTTAAATATCATCTGATGAATTGTCAATCAATTCAGATGTATCAGGTTTTAGGGTTTGACCAATTGATTTTTCAAGATTTGCTCTTGCTGAATTATAATCATAAATTGTTTGATAGTAATTCATTTTAGCAGTTGCAAGCGCAACTTGCGCATCTTTTAGTTCAATTACATCACCGTAGCCAACTTTATATCTGCCTGAAGTTAATTCATAATTTTCAATCGCCTTATCCATAGCAGTTTTCGCAACAGGTATTCTTGCTTTTGCGTCTTTTAATCTTGTATAAACTGATTGAATTTCATAATAAATATCATTTATCTGTGCTTTTGTATCATATTGCACTTGTTGATAGGTTGCTTTTGCTTCTTTAATTTGATTTCTAATTAGAACAGGGTTTACAGTAGGAAAAGTCAAAAATCCGCCATAATTATACCAATCTCTGTCTGTCCAACTGTCTACACCGCCTTTTGCAAAATTTGCCTGAAATTCAAGACTTGGTAAAAAAGTCTTCCAAGCCAATTTAACTCCCTGATTAGCAGCATCTACATTAAGCATAGCCCCTTTTAAATCCGGACGAGATTCGTTAGCTATTTCAACCGCTTCTCTCATAGTTATAGATACAGGTTCATATCTTAATGATGTATCTATCATATATGGGTCAGTAAATGGCAATCCCATTGCATTATTTAATTGAGAATAAGCAATATCAACATTATTTTCAGCTGAAATCAACTGCGCTCTTGCATCTTCCATATTTGTTTGGGCAAACAAAACATCAACTTTTGTTTTTGTTCCTACTTCCCAAAATGCCATTGCTTGATGATATGTTTTTGTATAATTATCAAGAGTTTCTTGAGCTACCCTCTTTTTATCAAAAGCATATAAAAGGTTATAGTATGCATCTTTAACAGCACACACAACCTCATTTACTGTTGTATCTATATCTGTTTTAGATTTTTCATATGAAATTTTATCAATTGTATATTGATTTTGAGTGTAACCAAAGTCCCAAACAAGCTGTTTGATACCTATTTGACCAAGAGTATATTTATTAAAAGCACTTGCTTTCATATTTCTAATCATACTAAGGTCAGGCATGTTATGATTAATTGACGTTGACCAATCAAGGCTTGGAGTATAACCTGAAAGCGTTTCCCATTTTTTATATTTAGCAATTTCAGATTTAGCATAAGCTGCTTTAATCTTAGGACTATTTATTAAAGCAAGCTCAAGACAATCTGCCATGTTTAGCTCGATTGATTTTGAAACTCCGCCTTCAAGCTTAACAACTTTATCACTTTTTTCGCCAACATTCATGTAAATATCAGTTGGAATTGAATATTCTTGTTTTACTTTATCTGTAACTTGATATTGTTTTTTTAACTTTGCAGGTTTAACTTTAACCTTTTTGGGCTTCTTTTCTTTCTTTTCTTTTTTGAAAATACTTTTACCCACATCTAAATCTTTGTTGTTATCCTCATCGCAATATGCGCCTAATGTTGTCAACAAAAGACAAAGAATAATAAATGAAATTTTAAATTTATTCTTCATTCTTTCTTTCTGCCCCTTTATCTTTATTATGACATTTATTTTTAGTATCTTCTCTTAATTTTTGTATTACTACATAAAATGCCGGCACCATTATCGTACCAATGATAGCAGCCGCTGTCATCCCGCCAAATACGGTTACGCCAAGTGACTGTCTGGAATTAGACCCAGGGCCAACCGCAAAAACAAGAGGCAATATACCAAATATGAAAGCCAAAACAGTCATCATTACCGCTCTAAATCTTGTTTTTGCAGCCTTTTCAGCAGCTTCAATTATAGGTAAGCCATTTTCATCATGTTCAGTTTTAGCAAATTCGATAATCAAAATTGCTTGTTTTGCAGCCAAACCAATTAACATAATAAGCCCAATTTGAGCATATAAGTCTAAAGATAGACCCCACAAATATTGGAACAATATTGCACCCAACATTGCAATAGGAGCAATTAACATAACACCTATTGGCAACATCCAGCTTTCATATAATGCAACCAAGAATAAATATACAAATGTTAAGGCCATTAATAAAACTACACCTGTTTGCCCTGCTGATTCAATTTCTTGCAAAGATGTTCCTGACCAAGCAAAACCCATATCTTCAGGTAAATTTTCTTTAGATAATTTTTCCATTTCCTTAATGGCATTACCTGAGGATTGACCTTTGGCAGGAGAGCCTTGAATTGGAACAGATTTATACATGTTAAATCTGGTAATATCATAAGGACCAACTGTTGGTTCTATTCTGATTATAGAAGATAGTGGAGCAGAAGCACCTGATGCAGTTTTAACATATACTTTATCTATTGAATTAATAGTTGAACGATATTCTTCACTAGCTTGCATCATAACCCTAAATACACGCCCGTATAAATTAAAGTCGTTAACATAATATGTACCAAATTGGCTTGATAGCGCAGTATAAACATCGTTAATATCTATACCTTGAGCTAATATTTTTTGATAATCAATGTTAACCATTAATTGAGGTGTTTGTGAGTTATATTGGGTAAATACGCTTGTCAATTTTGGATTTTGATTAGCTTTTTGGATTAATTTTTTTGCTTCATTGTGAAGCTCTTGAGGAGTTCTTTCTCCTTTGTCCAATAATTGATATTCAAAACCGCCAAACATAGACAAACCCGTAATTGCAGGAGGAACAAACGCATACATAGTTGCATTTGGATATTTTGCACTCAACCCGTTAGCACTAGCTATAATATCATCTATTGATTTGTGCGATTGTTTTTCTTTTTCTTCTTTTGACATAAACAAAGATTGTATAAACTTAGGTTTTAATCTTGTTTTCCAGTTATCTAAATGAGCAATTAAAATCGCTGTGTTTTGCCCTTGGAAACCAATCATTGATAGAACTGAATGAACCCCTGGAGTTTTTAGTAAATCATCAGTATATGAACTAACCATTTCCGTTGTTTTAGCTAAAGAAGTACCGTCTTTCAATTGAACATTGGTAAATACGGCGCCTGAATCTTCTGTTGGCAAAAATCCTGATGGAATTAATTTAAACATACCAATCAGCGCCACTATAAGTATAAAATATGTAATTATTGTTCTTTTGGGTGTTTCAATAAAATATTTTGAACCTTCCAAGAAACTTGTTTTAGTTCTTTCAAAAGCTCTGTCAAATTTCTTTAAAGATACATCCCAAGCATAGGCCAAAAACTCACCCCACGCTTTAACTAAATCAAAACCTTTTAAGCTATTTTTGTCTTTCCAATAATCTTTATATAACTCTCTATATTTATCATAATAACTTCTCTGCGGCATATCTTCTTTGCTTCTTAAGAAAATTGCACACAAAGCAGGAGCCAAAGTTAGCGCCATAATTGTTGAAATACCAACAGAAACTGCAATTGTTACAGCAAACTGTTGATACATTTTACCTGTAATCCCCGGAATAAATGCAACAGGAACAAATACCGCCATCAATACCAATGATGTTGCAATAACAGCGCCTGATACTTCTTCCATGGATATTATAGCTGCTTCTTTTGGTTTTAGACCTCTTTCAATATGTCTTTGTACATTTTCAACAACAACAATAGCGTCATCTACAACCGTACCAACCGCTAGTACCAAGCCAAAAAGAGTCAACGTATTAATTGAAAAACCTAATACCGCAAAAGCTGCAAATGTACCGATTAAAGATACAGGAATTGCGCAAAATGGTACAATACTGGCTCTCCAGTCGCCCAAGAACAAATATACTGTAGCTACAACAATAAGAACCGCTAAAATAATTGCTTCTGTAACTTCAGCTAAGGAGTCTTTAACAGAATCTGTTGCATTGTGGAAAACAGAATATTCAATCCCTTCAGGGAAAGATTTAGATAATTCTTCCATTTTTTTATTACATTTAGTAGCTACATCAATCGCATTTGCATATGACAATTGCATAACAGACATAACAGCAACAGATTTATTATCTACCATACCATTTGTTACATAATTTTCACCTGCAAGCTCAACACGAGCTATATCTGATAATTTAATTGCTTGACCATATTTATCAGATCTTATAATAATATTTTCAAATTCTTCTTTTGTTTTTAAACGCCCAGGAGTCCTTAATGTCAAAGCCATATCAGGTTTATTAACTAATGGCTCATTACCCAACGACCCTGCTGAAACTTGCGCATTTTGGGCAGTAATTGCCGCTGAAACTTCCGATGGCGAAACATTTAAAGCTGCCATTTTTTGGCTATCCAGCCAAACTCTCATTGAATAATCTTTGCCGCCAAAAACTTGAACTTCGGCAACGCCATATATACGAGCTAATTCATCTTTTAAATAAATAGAGGCATAATTTGACAAAGTAACCAAATCAACTGAATTATCAGGCGAATATATACCATAATATAATAAACCGCCGCCGCTCGTGTTTTGTTTAACAGTCAAACCGTATCTTGATACATCAGATGGCAATCTTGAAGTTACCAAAGAAACTTTATTTTGAACATTTACTACGTTCATATCAGGGTCTGACCCTACTTCAAAATATATTGTTAGTTTATACTGTCCGTCTTTTGAATCAGAGGTCATATATAACATTCTCTCAACGCCATTTACTGCTGATTCAATCGGAGCTGCAACGGTTGATTCAATAACATCTGAACTTGCACCCATATATGTTGCACTAACTGTAACCTGTGGAGGTGTAATTGTGGGATATTCTTCCAAAGGCAGACTCTTCATTGCAATAAAACCTATCAGCATTATTACAATAGACACTACAAATGCAAATCTTGGACGTTCTATAAAAAATTTAGATGAAAACATATATTCTTTTATTACTTTCTATTTTTTATTGTCTGTGTCAGATGTATTTTGTTCTTTTTGTGCAACTTTAACAGGCATTTTTGGCATTAATTTTGTCAAACTTGTTGCAATATATTTATCATTCAATACAAGACCGTCTTTAATTATCCAATAATTTTCATATTGACCGCCATCTTCAAAGTATTTTTGCGAAACTGTTTTATCATTTGAAACAGTATAAACATATCTTCCTCTTGAATCTTGCAAAACAACATCTTGAGGAACCACAAGAACCCTATTTTTTTGATTTGAATAAACTTTTACTTTAACAAAATCCCCCGGAATTAAGATATTATCGTTGTTATTAAAAGTTGCTCTAAAATCAATTGTACCGGTGGTTGTTGAAATCTGATTATCCCAAAAATCTTGTACCCCTTTAATTGGATATGTTTCACCATTTGGCAAAATCACATCAACCTTAATTGGAGTAGAACCTTTTTTCGGAATAAAGTCTTTTTCTCTTAATTCTTCAAACAATTTTGAATCAACGCTATATTTTACATATATCGGATTTGTTTTCGTAATTGTAGCCAATGTTCCTGATGAGATAGTAACGTAATTTCCTTCTTGAATTTGCAAAGAACCAATTTTACCATCAACAGGAGCTTTTATTGAAGTATAGCCATAATTTCTTTGAGCTTCGGCTAATTGCGCACTTGCAGATTTAACAGCGGCAGCTGCTGCCATTTTATCGGCATATAAGCCATCATAAGTAGATTTTGAAATGAAATCCTTTTTGACTAATTCACTGCCTCTATCATAATCTCTTTGCGCTTTATATAAAGTTGCCTTTGCATTTTGCAAATCTGCTTTTGCTTTATTTAGAGCGTTTAAATATTGAGTAGGTTCAATTGTGAAAAGAACCTGTCCTTTTTTAACAAAATCACCTTCATTAAAATGTTTCTTTTGAAGATAACCGTCTATACGAGCAACTAAATCAACCTTGTTCATTGATTGAACACGCCCAGGGATTTCAATAGATTTATAAACATCTATTTCTTTAACTTCCGCCAATTCAACTGTTGGAGTTGAGGTCATAGCAAGTGATTTAGCTCTTGAATATTCGCCATATTTAGTAATAGAAAATCTAATTAAAATTAAAGTCAAAATGACTGCTGATGCAATAATCAGTACTTTTTTCATATAAAATAATATCTCCCCTTATCGACCTTATTCTAGCATAAATCAATTTATATATAGAATAAAAATCATCTAAATGACGTAGCAGGGTTATTATTCCAAAAGAATAATATTATTTTTTCAACTCGGCATAATCAACTAAGGATAAATTTATACTATCGGGCAATTTAAAAAATTGAAAAACTGCGATAATAAAATAGACCCCTTAACTATGGAGGTAAGAATATGCTAAGATATATGAAATTTTTATTACATAAAGCAAAAAAATATGACAAAAAAGCCTCAAACCCTTTTATAAATAATGATTTTCAATATAACCCTTTTAAATCTATATATGAGCAAACCTATATCTGGGTCGAAAAAGAAAGCGATAGCCGTGTGTGAAAAACCCAAAACAAGCGAACTTAGCCAGACTTGGCTTAGTAAGCGCAGTTTTGGGCATGGGTGTGTGGAGCACGAAGGCAGGAGCGTTGAGCTCGTGCCAAGTGCGGATACCATACCATGGCGACGTGGAAATCTTTGATTTCCTCAGGAGCATTTCAAGACAAGCGTTGAGCTTGTCTTTATTGAAACCGTACGATACCGCCGTAGGATAATTGAGGCTGTGAGGAGACTTTAGCCGAACAGAGCCGAGATACCCACAGGCGGAAAGAAAGCGTAAGCCGGTGCGATAATCGTTGAGGCGTTGAGCCTCGACGATAGAGCAGTTGATGACCGATGCCCACAATCCCTTAGCGAACTTATGAGCTTCAGAGATTGGAAATACCCTTGGGGTGCGCGCAATAGCTTCTTTGTCACCCTGAACTCGTTTCAGGGTCTAATGAATAGTAAAACCTCTTTTGCCTTTAAGTAATTCTTCACTTTTCTTCTTTTTTCTCTCAAACGGCGAAATGAAAAAGAAGAAAAGTGAATCGAAAAGAAGAAAACTTCCGCCTGCCTCATAATTATTGGGCTTACGCCCAAGTTATATATGTTTTGCTATAGCAAAACTCCACAGGAGC
>CALURR010000004.1 GCA_944323195.1 Candidatus Gastranaerophilales bacterium | reverse complement strand
GTTAATTGTATATAAAAAAGTATTTTTATATATTTTATATATCCAAGAGTTAAATCCTAGATTAAATGATATTTTATAAATAAATATTAAATAAGGTAAAAATGATAAACCAACTATGACATTAGTTAAAAAGAATTTTAAAAATTCTTTTTTCTTATTTAATAGGCAAAATATACCCCATAAAAAATTGCCCATAGCAAATATAGTTAAAATATAATGGGTATTAATTGTAATAATTGAAAAAATGCCATACAAAATCAAATTTTTCAATTTGTTGTTATCTAAATATTTAAATAAATAATAAATTACAACAATACTTAAAAACATTGCCATAGAATAACATCTTGCTTCTTGAGAGTGGTATATAAAAATTGTGTTAATTGAAGCAAAAAATGCGCCAAATAAAGCGGTTTTAATTGTTTTTTTGTTGTCATCTTTCAGCAATAAAAAAACCATAGGAATTATCAAAACGCTAAAAATAAAGGGTAAAATTCTTAAAGTTAAATCAGACGAGCCAAAGATTTTAGAAATAATGTATTCAAAAATGAAAAACATTGGTGGATTCCCTGGGTCATTAAAAGCTGAAATAAAATCTTTTATGGCCACAGTTTTAGTATAGATTTCATCAAGCCATAGCGGATAATCTAAAAAGCCAACAAGTCTTAAAAATATTCCTAAAATAATTATTGCGCCAAGAATATAATAAGGAGTGTTTTTAGGAAGTTTAAAATTAAAAATTTCTTTTTTAAAATTATAAATTAAATAAGCAATAAATAGCCAAAAATAAGGTATAATAAAAATTTGCCAATTATAAAATAAAGCTAAAAATAAATTGTGAATATGTGCTATATAACCTTTATAATTACCCCTAAAATCTAAGTTGTATGCCTGATAGCCTTCTTTTTTGCCATCCAGCTCCATTTCAAAATGTTTCTTTTTAAATTTTAAGATGTCATTTTTATTATAAAATTCAGTATCTTGACCATTGTATAGGCTTAAACCTACAATGCTATTATTGAAATCCTTAATATCATCAGGATATGCAATATAAAGATTTTTAATCTTGGAATCAGAAAAGCCAACAATTTCATTATTGAATTTTAGCGAATAGATATTTGATATTCCGTTATTTTCAAAATTTAGACAGTAATCGTTAAAGCAAGCAAAAATATTTTTATCATATTTCTTGTTTAATTCAAGATTAATTGTAATTGGATTTAAGGGTGTATTAAAGCCTTTGATGTTAAATTTGTAAGGGTACTTTAAAAAAATAGCAAGTATTGAATATAAACTAAAAATAATCAATATCCAAAATGCAGTTTTAATAATATTGTTTTTTCTTTTTTCGACTGCTAAATTGTCCACAAACATCCCCTTATATTAAATTTATGTTATAATTCTAGCATATTTTTAAATTAAGGATGGTTTGTAAATTATGGAAAAAATTCAAATAAAAATTGGTGATGTTAAAATTGGAGCCGGTGCTCCTATATCAATCCAATCTATGACAAATACAAAAACCGATGACACATATTCAACTCTAAAACAAATTGAAGAATTAGCAAATGAGGGTTGTGAAATTGTAAGGCTTGCAGTGTTAAATAAAAATTGCGCTTACGCACTTAAAGAAATTGTTAAAAATTCGCCTATTCCAACTGTAGCAGATATTCATTTTGACTATAGATTAGCGTTAATTGCAATGGAGATGGGAATAAATGCGCTAAGAATTAACCCGGGAAACATCGGAAATGTTGAACACACTAAAAAAGTGGTTGAAATGGCAAAAGAGACAAATACTCCAATTAGAATAGGGGTAAATGCAGGATCCTTAGAAAAAGATTTATATGAAGATAAATCTCTTAATCTTGTTGATAAAATGATTATTTCAGCCAAAAACCACATAAAAATCCTTGAAGATTTAGATTTTCATTTGATTAAAGTTTCTCTAAAATCTTCTGATGTTATGACAACAATAAGAGCCTATGAAAAAATTTATAATGAAATTCCATACCCTTTGCATATCGGTTTAACAGAAGCCGGAACCCTAAGAGGAGGGATTGTTAAATCATCAATTGCGATAGGTGCATTGCTATCTCAAAATATAGGAGATACAATAAGAGTTTCTTTGACTGAAAACCCTGTTGAAGAAGTAAAGCTTGCAAAAGAAATTTTAAAAGCTCTTGATTTAAAAAAAGAAGGAGTTAATTTTATTTCATGTCCTACATGCGGAAGAACTCAAATTGATTTAATTGGATTGGCCAAAAAAGTAGAAGAAAGATTTTCAAATATTAAAGCTCCAATTACAATAGCTACCATGGGTTGTCCTGTCAATGGCCCAAAAGAAGCAGCAGGTGCTGATTATGGTATAGCCGGAGCAATCGGTGAAGGATATATTTTTAAAAAAGGTCAAATGATTAAAAAAGTTCCTCAAGAGGAATTATTAAATGAACTGGAAAAAATAATATATTCAGATTTAAAAATTTCTTAATATTTTGTAAAAACAAAAACATGTTATATAATATAGTTAAATGGTTATTGTTTGGTAAAGGATACATTAATGAAAAAATTATTAGTATTACTTGGAGTTGCGATATTATTTCCAATGAGTTCATATGCTTATTACTATGAAAATGAAACATCAGATATTGATGTATTAAAGGCTCAAGGTTATAGCGATAGTGCATTGATGATGGTAGATTTAGCAAACGATATAAACAAAGGTCAAAATGGCACATATACTCGTCGTTTTCAGTCAAAAACTCCAAAAAATAAATGGGGCAATGCATATACGCATTTAAAAAGATATGTAGATCCTATTCAAGATGATGGTAAATTTGGTGAACATCAAATTAATTTTACTAACACTTGGTTGGATGACAAAACAAATTATTCATCAGTGTTAGAAGAAAAATCTGCTGTTGAAAATTTATAAAAATATTTTTACTACCAAAAATAATATTGAAAAAACAGGAACAACGTAATTTATCGTTGTTCTTTTTTTAAACTTTTCTTTGATTGTGTTTTTGTCGAAATGATAAATATTTTGAATTAATTTTAGCGTATTTAATAAAATCATTATAAAAGCAAACGCAATTATGATTACACTTATATACATATATGAATCAAATAGGTAGAAGTTTTTAATAATTTCCATAAAAGATTTTGTAATATCGTTATATATAACAGATGACATAAATAATACAAGGATAGACAATGTTAGTGCAAAAAATCTATTATAAAAAAATATTGATTTTATTGTATTTAAGTTTATTTTGTTTATATTAAAGTTTATTTTTAAAATTGCCAATAACGAATATATGCTCATAAATAAAATGGCGCAGTCGAAGCCTGCATTGATATTGAGATTGCTTGAGCCAAAAAGAATAATATTTAAGATAATAATAAGTGTAAAAATAGAATTTGAATTTGCAAAAAATTTTATTAAATTTTTCTGTTTTAGTGCAAATATTGAAAATATCATAATTGAAAATAATAGAAATAATATAATGGGTGTTTGGCAGATATATGAATTAAAATTTGCATAAAGCGATATTTTATCAAATGTGCATATTCCAAGAAATGGCAAATATATAAATAAAAGAGCGCCATAGGATAAATTTGTTTTATGATTTTTATCAAGCTGATAATTGTAGAATGGGAAAAGTCCGATTTTTAACAAGAAGGCAAGAAACAGACATACTTTTATTATGTTTGTTTGAATATCGTTTTCAATAAATAAAGTTAATATATAAAATGAATAAAATAAAAAACTTGAACTCATTGAAAGAAGAATAAAATCCGGACTATATGGTTCATATTTTCTTATTCTCATACTGGAGGCATATTTGTATATAAAAAATACACTTAAATCTAAGAAAATAAATGTTAATAATAAATTAGCGCTTGATATTAATAAGCTTCCTGTTGTCGCTAAAAGTAAAAGTATAGAATTTAGAATAGGTGTTTTTGTTTTAATTTTTCTATTTAATTTGTAGTGCGTAAAAGAAAATAGCAACAATAATAATGTTGTTGAAATTTTCGTTAGGAGGATATTTTTATCAAGTGTTAATAAATTATTTAAAAAGTATACTTCATAGTCATTGCTGTATAGGAAAGTATTAAAATAAATTCCTGTTAAAATCAGCAAGCCTAAAATTAGCACTATGTTTGTTATAAAATCCGAAATTCTTTTAGTGTTTGTTTTTCTTTTAAAAAATAAGAATAAAAATAGATTTAGAACTATGCCAATAATATAGGTTAATTCTGCAAAAAAGTATGAAATGAATTCAATTGGTTCAATTTGATTGTTGAGGTTTAATATTATATTTTCCATTTTTAATTTCCGATATTAAAACTATTGACCATTAAATTAAATATATTTTGATACCCTATTGTCATAACAATTGTTGCAAATATCAAAATATAACAACAAAATCCGCTGCTTTTCGATAAAGATACTCTAAAAGTCGATTTTTCGTTTGGTTCGATTAAAATATTGTATGTTAAATTTAGTGTGCTCAATATTATAATGAATAATCCAAATATAAGAATATAAGCAGAAATGTTTAAAATATTTCCTTCCCAGTCAAATGAATATATAGAGCTCAAAGTTGCAAAAGTTGCACTAAACATTAATAAAAACGGAGCTCTTATTAAGTTCAAGCAAGAAAATAGAAATACAAGCTTAAGGGATTTTTGTGTGATTTTTTTAAAATTATTAATTAAATCTGTTTTAAATTTATTTATCAATATCATAAATATAAAGCCTAAAAGTAAATATGAGGTAATAACAGATAAAATATAATAGATGGTTTGACTCATCCCTTCAGGACTAAAGATAAATAAACCGAATAATCCGATTATAGTGTTAGGTATAATTGAATTTATGAAAAAATTTAATACTGAGTTTGTTTTGAAGGATAAAATTGAATAATAAATAAAATTAAAAATAAGATATAAGGCAATATATTCTTGGTAATGATAGAAAAGATAATCAAGTGAAATGTAAATTTTAAATATCAAAATTAAACCAATTAAAATTGAGCTTATTGTATTAATAATGGTAATAAAAATATTTGAAACAGGAAGGTTGTCTGTTTTAATTGTGTTAAAAGGAAGAAAATTAAAAAATCTGAATATTAATATTAAAAACCCGATAAATGCAAATAGGATTGATAAATCATTGATATGATAGAGATTATCAGCCAAGTTGGAATAATTAAAATTGATATTGTTGATTAAAAAATATCTTATAAAATCGTATGCCATTAAAAAAAATGCAATAAGAAAAATGCTGCAATCTTCAATTAGCTTGAATTTTATAGATTGTTTTTTTTCTTTTGATTTTATATAAAGATTGTCCATAAAATAGAAAATTAATAAAAACCAGAAGATACAGGTTAATGAAATAAAAATATTGTCTGCAAGAATAAAGCTTTGAATTATTCCTAAAAGCAAAATAAGGGTTGAATAAAAGGCTCTGTGCATTTTTGTAATTATGTTTTTTGAAAATATGGAAAATAACATAAATATTAATGCGCTAAAAAATAAAATTATTGATGTTATTGTATTTAGTGAGAAATTTAAGTTAAATATTGAAAAATCAAATTTGTTTATTAGAAATAATACACTTGAGACTATCGTAAAATTTAATATAAAAAAACAATTAGATATATTTCTTATATGTATTGGGTTTTTTATAAAAAAAGCAAGACTTAAAATTATTGCAAAAATAAAAGGCAAGAACATTGACGCGTTTAATATTATATTTTTTATGTGTCCTAATAATTCAAGCATTTTATTTTTCTCCAAAAAGCGCAATAAAAATTGTTAATAATACTGTTAAGGCAATTATAATAAAAATGTTTCTTAAAGTTTTAAGGCTGTCTTTTTTAAGGTTCTTTAAAACAAATAAAGATAAAGTATAATCAAATAATTTTAATATAAATTGAGTGAAATTTTTAATGATTTTATTGTTTGCAAAATCAAGAATTTCAGACAATAAAGATGGTATTTTTTCAAAAGTAAGAATGTGTATCTTTTCTAGAATAAACCCTTTCTGTTTTATAAAATAATGTTTATTAATCGTTGTTTTGTCTTGATAGAGAAGATTGCAGGCTATAAATAAAATTATAATATTTATAAATATGAAGATAATTATTGATAATGTTTTGTTGTATGTTAGGTAGCTGTAGATAAATATTGAATTAACAATTGATATGACATAGCCCAAGAAAGCTTTTATATTTTTTTCAGAAATTATAAATATAAATGAAGACAGTATACTTAAAATTAATAAAATTTTAAAATAGAAAATTGATTTTGGAATAAAATCTAAAACAGGCAATGTTTTAAATAAAAGAATATTGCCAAATATGCTGCTTGTGCAAGTAATGATTGAAAGGTATAAAATATTGGATGAATTTATTATAAAGCTGTAAAAACAATTAAACGGCAAAATAAACATCCTTGATGCTATTGCTCCAATAAAGCAAACAGCACATAAAACATATTCAAAAGGATTTATAATTCCATAAGTATAACTTATTAGCTCATTTAATTCCCGATAATTAAGAGAAGTAGATTGAATATATCCTTGAGATAATATCGCATATTTAAATAAAATTAAAACAGAAGCCAAAAATAAAATATCTCCAAGGGCTAAAATCCTGTAAAACCTTGTTATATTGTAATTTGCGCAATTTTTAAATATATCAAAATAAGAGAAAATGAATATTAAAATCCCTTGAACTATCCAAAGAATAAAACTCTGAATAAGTGAGTAGCTGCAAATGAAAAAATATGTGTTAAAACTTAATAAAGCTAAAAATATATAATATCTTTGCTTTGTGAAAAAAAATTGTTTCTTTTTGTTGAAATAGAATATTGAAAAAATCGAAATTAAAAAATATATAACGGATGAATAAATTAAAAAATTAATATTTGTGCTATCAATTATGACGCCAAAATTAAGTTTTAATTCTCCTATTGAAAAAATTTCACTACTATAATTTATTGAAAAATTTTCCAATTGAAACATTTTTAAAAAAATAAATGATAAAAGTGAAATTAAATTAGCTATGCTTAACCCCCAGTTTATAAGTTTTTTATCAATATATTGAGTGGTTAATTTTAATGCTATTAATAAAAAAGCAAATATTAAAGGAAGAAAAATTGCACCATTGCTAATTAAAATATTAATATCCATAGCTTTATCTTATATATTTTTTAATTTTTTAGCAATACAATATTTTATTTAGAATGCTTTTGGAATAAAATTAAGTTAACTTATTAAATTTATATGGAGAATTAATCAACTATGAAAATGTCAAAACTTTTTGTACAAACCCTAAGAGAATTTCCAAATGACGCTGAAGCAATATCTCATAAACTTCTTGTTAGAGCTGGTTATATTAAAAAACTTGCTAACGGAATTTATACTTATATGCCTTTAGCGCAAAGAGTTTTGGCTAAAATTTCAAATATAGTCAGAGAAGAAATGAATGCGTCTGGTGCTCAAGAATTATTGATGCCTTTTGTACAACCTGCCGAAGTTTGGCAAAAATCTGGCAGATGGCAAAAATATGGTAAGGAGCTTTTAAGATGTAAAGACAGACACGACAACGAAATGTGTCTTGCTCCAACCCATGAAGAAGTTATAACAAGCGTTGTGGGTGAAGTTGTTAATTCATATAAGCAATTGCCAATAAATGTTTATCAAATTCAAACAAAATTTAGAGATGAAATTCGTCCTCGCTTTGGTTTATTGAGAGGTAGAGAATTTATAATGAAAGATGCTTATTCATTCCACACTTCTCAAGAGGATTTAGAGCGAGAATATGAAGTTATGGGTAAAACTTATACATCTATTTTCAATCGTTGCGGTCTTGAAACAAAAGCAGTGCAGTCTGATTCAGGTGCAATAGGTGGAGCGGTTTCCCATGAATACATGGTTTTGACTGATACTTTAGTTGGCGAAAACGATGTATTTTATTGTAAACACTGTTCATATAGCGCTAATTCTAACCATGCAATCTCAAAATTGCCAATTGAAACAACTGATGGCGGATTTGAAAAAGAAGAAATTGTGGACACTCCAAACACTAAAACAATTGAAGAATTGGCTAAATTTTTAAATGTTAATCCTAATTGTATTTTAAAGGCTGTAGCTTATATTGCTGATTCAAAACCTGTAATTGCTATGATTAGAGGAGATAAAGAGGTTGAAGAAACAAAATTAATGAATGCTCTAAATGCTCTTGAAATTCGTCCTATGGAAAATAATGAAGTAAAAGAATTTCTAAATAGCGAAGCAGGATTTATTTCATATCGAAATGTTGATAAATCTAAGGTTAGAGTCGTTTTTGATAATACTGTTAAAGGAATGAAAAATTTTGTTCTTGGTGCTGATATTAAAGATAAACATATTGTTGGAGCTAACTTAGAAGATGGAATTGAATTTTGCGATATTTCATTGGTAAAAGAAGGTGAGTTGTGTCCTGAATGCGGTAAACCTTTATATGTTACAAGAGGAATAGAAGTTGGAAATATTTTCCAGCTTGGAACAAAATATTCTGAGCCAATGGGAGCTTGCTATACCGATGAAAAAGGTCAATTAAAACCATATATCATGGGTTGCTATGGCATAGGGGTTTCTCGTACAATGGCGGCAGCTATTGAAAAATACCATGATGAGTTTGGAATTGTTTGGCCGATTGAAATAGCACCTTATCATGTTGATATTGTTCCTGTAAACATTGATGATGAAATTCAATCAAAAGTTGCTTATGAAATTTATGAAAAATTAATTAATGAAGGTATTGAAGCTGTAATAGATGATAGGTCAGATAGAGCGGGCGTAAAATTTAAAGATGCCGATTTGATTGGTTTCCCAATTAGAATTACAGTGGGTAAGATAATACAAGAAGGTCTTGTTGAATACAAAACAAGAAAAGATGGTGTTATGATAAAAATAACACCGGATGAAGCAATTGAAAATGTAATAAAATATGTCAAGAAATCCTCTTAGATTAAAAATTGCATATTTATATCCTGATATATTGCACAGTTTTTGCGATAAATCTAATATTTCCGTTTTTTCTCAAAGAGCAAAAAACAGAAATATAGATGTCTCTATTCATGAAATATACGCGAATGATAGGGTGCAAGCCTCAAAATATGATTTTTATTACATAGGTGGTTCAAATACAAATGCGCTCGATTATGCGTTAAGTTTTTTAAAAAAAAATGAAGAAGAAATAAAAATTGCTGCATATTCAAATGTGCCTATGGTGGCTGTAAATTGTGGTTATCAACTTTTTGGAAATTCATATCAATTCCATAATCAGGTAAAAAAAGAAGGTATAAAAATATTTGATATAGAATCAATTGCTTCAAAAGAGCTTCACTATGGAGCTGTGGTTGGGACCTGTCCTTTTTTAAGAAATAAAACGATTGTTGGATTTGAAAACCATGGCATGGTGACGATTTTAAAATCAGGAGCAGCACCTTTTTTGATTTTGCGCCAAGGAAAAGGCAACAATGCTCAGGATAGAACCGAAGGTGCAAAGTTTAATAATGTCATAGGAAGTTATTTAGTAAGTCCGTTATTAGCTCAAAACCCGCATTTATGTGATTTTTTGATTGCAGTTGCGCTTAGAATTAAATATAAATGTAAAATTCCCCTAACACCTCTTTGTGATGATATAGAATGGTATTCACATAACTTTATTTTAGAAACAAAATAGTTTTTAAAAATTTATTTCTATAATAAAATTGTCTTATGCTATTAGTAATTGATATTGGAAATACAAATACATCCTTAGGAGTTTATGAAAATAATGAACTCATCGAGACTTTTCGCCTTTCATCTGATGTTAAAAAAACAGTTGATGAATATGGGATTAGTTTGTTAGCTATTTTAAATCATAATAATTTAACTTCTAAAATAAAAGGTGCAATTGTATCATCGGTTGTTCCTCAGTTGTGTGAAATTTATAAAAATGCAATAAAAAAATATTTAAAAATAGATGCTATAAGTTTATCTTATAAATCTAAAATGCCTATTAAATTGGCGCTTGATAACAATAAAGAAATCGGTGCTGATAGAATTGCAAACGCAACAGCCGCTGCTATAAAATATAAACTGCCTGCAATAGTAATTGATTTTGGTACAGCAACTACATTTGACATAGTAGATAAAAACGCTTGTTTTGTTGGAGGTATTATTGCCCCCGGACTGAAAATTCAAGCTAATTCCTTATCGCAATTTACTTCAAAATTGCCAAAATTAAAAATTGAAGCACCTGATAGCGCAATAGGTAAAAGCACAATTTCTGCTATGTTATCAGGGATTGTTTTAGGGCATAAATGTTTAATTGAAGGCATGATTAAAAAATGCGAAAAAGAATTAAATGAAAAAGCAACAATAATTGCTACAGGCGGATATTCATCAGTATTATTTGATAATATGGATGGAACATTAGATTATATAGATAAAGATTTAACATTGTTTGGTTTAAAAGAATTGTACAATTTAAATAAATAAGAGGGAAATATGCAAGGAACTATGGAAAAATTAACTCTAAAAATAAAAAAATTACCTAATTTTGTTTCAATGCCTGAATATAAAACTCAAGGCGCATCTGCAATGGATTTAATTGCTGCAATTGAAAATGATATTGTTATTCCATCAGGTGAAATAAGAATGATTCCAACAGGAATTGCAATAGAATTACCTCATAATACAGAAGCTCAAGTGCGTTCTCGTTCAGGATTAGCGATTAAAAAAGGGATTGCTGTTGTAAATGGTATAGGTACAATTGATGAAGACTATAGAGGCGAGATTTGTGTTGGTTTAATTAACCATTCTAAGGTTGATTTTACAATTCAAAGGGGCGATAGAATAGCTCAAATGGCAATTATGGAAGTTTTAAAGCCTGAAATTGTTGTGGCTGATGATTTATCTGATACTCAAAGGGCTGATGGCGGTTTTGGCTCAACTGGTGTTAGATAATAATATTGTGGAATTATAAAAATAGAAATGTATGGATTTAATTTTCAATTAGATGATTTTCAACTTGAAGCCATTAAACACATTGAAAATGGTAAAAGTGTTGTGGTTTGCGCGCCGACTGGTGCCGGTAAAACTTGCATCGCTCAAAGTGCCATACATTTAGCCTTGGAAAAAGGAGAAAGAATTTTTTATACAACTCCACTAAAAGCCTTGTCTAATCAAAAATATAATGATTTTTCAAATATTTATGGTGCTGATTTTGTTGGGCTTTTAACTGGGGATACTACAATAAATAGAGATGCTCAAATTGTTGTTATGACAACAGAAGTATTTAGAAATATGCTTTATGGCACAACTTTTGGCTCTTTAAAGGATAATTTAAATAATGTTAAATATGTTGTACTTGATGAAGTTCATTATATGAATGATGAATCAAGAGGAACTGTCTGGGAAGAAAGCATTATTTATTGTCCAACTAATATTCAAATTATTGCCCTATCGGCAACAGTTAAAAATTCAAAACAATTAACCGATTGGATAAATACAGTTCATTCTAAAACCGAACTTGTTTATACTGATTTTAGACCGGTTCCATTAAGGTTTTTCTATTATGATTCATCTAAACCTTATACAATCTTGCCTTTATTAACACCATCGGGTGATTTAAATAAAAAAATCAAACCAGAAAGCAAGTTTAAATATTTTAATAAAAAAGAAAAAGTTAAAAACCCAACTACAAGCGTTGTTGAAGTATTGAATGAAAAAAATATGCTTCCGGCTATTTATTTTACTTTTTCAAGAAAAAAATGTGATGAAAATGCTAGAAAATGTTTAAAACTAGAGCTTTTATCCAAAGAAGAAACGCTTGAACTTAATAAAATCATTGATGAATATTTAAAAGAATATCCTTATTTAGAAAATAATCCTCAATTGGATTTAATTAAATCAGGTATTGCAGCTCACCATGCAGGGCTTTTGCCTGCTTGGAAAGCATTGGTTGAAAAATTATTTCAAAAAGGATTAATAAAAGTTGTTTTTGCGACTGAAACGCTTGCTGCAGGTATAAATATGCCGGCTAGAACTACAATCATAAGTTCAATTTCAAAAAGAACTGATTCAGGTCATAGAATGTTAACCGCTAATGAATTTCTTCAAATGTCAGGTAGGGCGGGACGTCGCGGCATGGATGAGATTGGTTATGTTGTAATAATCGGCACACCTTTTCAGACTCCTGATGAAGTGGCTAGTCTGGTTAAATCAGACGCAAATCCATTGGAGAGCAAGTTTTCACCCAGCTATTCAATGGTGTTGAATTTATTGCAAAGATTTTCGCTTGATGAAGCAAAAGAGCTTATATTTAAGACATTTGGTTATTTTTCATCAACCGATAGGTTAACCCCTCTTTTACAAAAAAAAGAAAAAAGACAACAAGATATTGAAGAAATTCATAATTTCACTTGCAGATGGCACCATAATGACAAAGATTTTGAAGAATATAATAAATTGAAAAATTTATATGTTCAAACAAGGACAATATATAAAACCTTAAAAAGACAAGCAAAAGGAAAATATAAAAATCCTGAAAATGCTCCTGAAGTTGTTGAATATAGGGAAAAGTCAAAAGAATTTTTAAGAAAAATTGAAACCTATGGCTGTAATGCTTGTAAGATATACAAAAAGCATAAAAAATGTATTGAATTAACCCAAAGATACGAAAAAGAAATTAAAAAATTAGATAAAGAAATTGAATTTCAAAAAGATGTTTATTGGCAAAAATTCTTAGCTCATAAAAATATCCTTGAAATAACAGGTAACCTAAAAGACAATTATCCGACTCAGCAAGGTAAAACCACAATGGCGCTAAGATGTGAAAATGAATTATATTTATCAGAAATAATTTTATCAGGATTATTGGATAATTTGTCTTGTGTTGAATTATCATCTGTAATTTGCGCCATTATTAGTGAAGATATTAGAAATAATGATGAAGCTCTTGTAAAACCTTGCTCAAGAGAGGTTAGAAAAGTTTTAAATAAAATAAAAGATATAAGAAGAAAAATTTTTCTACTTGAAAGAGATAATAATATTGAAAATCCAATGTATTTAAATCAACATTTTTGCTGGTTTATTGAATATTGGATAGGCGCAAATCTAAATCCTGAAAATAATCCTATGGAAACTTGGGAAAACATGTTTTCTGAAACGGAATTTTCTCAAGGTGATGTAGTTAGAACTTTCAAAAGAACAATTGATATTTTAAGACAATTAACGATTTTGGAAAATATTCCTGAAAACCTTAAACAAACGGCTCGTGAAGCTATTAAATTAATCAATGTTGAACCGATAAATGTTGATTAATCATCTTCTAAAAGATCACCAACTTTTTCAATTAAGTTGTTATAAACGTCAATTGTAGTGGGGCAAATATAGAGTTTTCTTTTAACTAAACTCTTAATGGTTTCGCTGAAACATTTTAATATTGCTAAATCAAGCCCGATAACACCTTTGTTTTTTTCAATAATTTTCCATATTTTTTTAGAATATTTTTCATCTCTTGTGTTTGGTTCGATTTTATCTGCCAAAAAGATAATTTTATCAAATATTGTCATGTTAACTGAGCCAATGGTGTGGTTTCTAACAGCGCTTATAATTTCGCTATCATCTATTTCAAAAATATTTCTCACAAAGTGTGCTCCGACAATAGCATGGTAAGTTTTAGGGTTTTTTAGTTCTGACTCTAAAAAACCTGTTTTTATTTCGTTTCTAATTATATCTATTAATTTAAAATCATCTTGATTTTTAGCGCAATCATGGATTAAACCTGCTAAATATGCCTTTTTTTCATCTTGGTTGTACATTTTAGCAAGTTTTTGAGCACATAATGCAGCACCCAGAGAATGTTTATATCTTTTTTCAGATAGATTTTCTACAAGCCAATTTAGAATATAATCTGTTGTTTTCAATGTAGTTTTTAACCTCATAAGTAACTAAACCTGTTATATCTTGATTTTTTTCAATATGCTTTCTTATCATGTTCGATGAAACATCAAGAAAATCAATGTTTAAAATTTCAAAGCTATAGCCTTTGTTTTTTAAATATTCAAATGCTTTCAAACCCAAGACTTGTCCATTTTGAAATTTTCTTGGAATAACAATAAAATGGATTTTTTCTTTTAAAATTTCAGGCTCTCTCCAGTTTTCAATTTGGAAAAATTGGTCATAACCTATTATAAAATTAACTTTTTGGTTGTTATTTTCTTCAAAAAGTTTTTCAATTGTTCTATAAGTATAGCTTGGAACTTTTAATCTATGTTCAATATCAGAGGTATTTTCTTCTCCAACAGCTAATTGTACCATTTTTAATCTATGAGAAAATGATTCCAGTTCTGATGTTGCTTTGTGTGGCGGCATATAAGACGGCACAAAAATAACAGACTCAAAGCCAAGTTTTTCTCTAACTTGTCTTGCAATTTCAATGTGCCCTTTGTGTATAGGATTAAATGTGCCAAAAAAATAACATTTCATATTAATTATTATTATATTACAATAAAATCAATTATGTATAATTTTGATTCTCTAACATTAAAATATTTTTTTGAAGAAAATAAAGATTTTATTTTAGGGTCTGTTGTGCAAAAAATTCAATTGCCCTCAAGATACGAAGTAATTTTAAATATTAGAAATATAAATCAATCAAAAAATAAAAAATTATATATTAATATAAATCCAAAATATCCTCATATTTGTTTTATTGATGAATTATCAAGTAAAAAAAGAGATATAAAAATCCCTTCTAAGCCTCCAATGTTTTGTATGCAATTAAGAAAATATTTAAATGGCTCTAAAATTAAGGATTTTAATCTTGTAAAATATGAAAGAATATTAGAACTTTATTTTGATTATTTTGATGAAATCGGTTCATTAACAAAAATGTGTTTAGCTTTAGAGTTTATGGGTAAACACTCTAATATAATTTTATATAATGCCCAAAATAAAATAATCGTTGGTTCTATTCATAATATTTCTCAAGAAAAAAGTTCGATAAGGGAAGTTTATGGCGGAATTGATTATATTTATCCTCCTCAAAAACAAAAGCTCGATATTTTAAATACAAGTTTTTCAACATTTTATGAAATAGCGAAAAATAATGATATTAAAGAAATTAGTGATAATTTCTATTATTTTAATCAAGCGCTATTGAAAGAAATTTTTAATAAATTTTCTAACTTAGATGAAATTTTTAAATTTCTTCAAGAACTTCAAAATCTAGAAAATAAAGAGTTTGTTTGTTCTTTTTGGCAAGGCAATAAAAACATTAATAATTCAATTGACAGCTATTTTTCAAATATAATGTTTGATGAAATTATATCTTCAAAAAAATCTAAATTAAAAAAATATTTATCAAATGATATTAAAAAATTGTCTAAAATTACTTTAATTGTGCCGGATAATTCTAAAGCATTTAAATATAAAGAAAATGCCGATTTGATAATGGCTTATATGTATTTAATTAAAGACGGCGAAAAAGAGTTCAAAATAGACGATAAAATAATTGAACTTGATGAAACAAAGTCAATAAATGAAAATGCACAAAAATATTATGCACTCTATAAAAAAGCAAAAACAAGTTATGAATATAATTTTTCAAGATACCAAGAAGCAAAAGAAAAGCTCGATTATTATGAGAGCATTTTATTCAATATTGAAAACTCAGCAACTTTCGAAGAATTAAACGATATTAAAAATGAATTAATTGATTTAGGTTTAATTCAAGATAAAAAAGAAAACGAAACCTCAAAAATAGAAAAAATAGATTTTAGAGGTTATGAAATTTATATTGGCAAAAATAATAAACAAAATGATTATTTAATCTCAAAAATTGCCTCAAAAGAGGATTTGTGGTTCCATGGGCTTAATTTTCCTTCTGCTCATATTATTTTAAAAGTTCCAAATAATAAAAAAGAACCAAATAAAGAAGTTTTAGAATTTTGCGCCAAATTGACTAAAGAAAATTCAAAAGCAAAAAATTCAGGCAAAACTTCAATTATCATGACAAAAAGAAAAAATCTTAAAAAACCGCCAAATACATACTTGGGTTATGTTACATACAAAAATGAAACAGAGATTATAATATAATTATTCATTTATGAAAAATTTAACCATTTTATAAATGCGCTTAAGTTTTAAATTATCGTTTTCAACTGTTTTTATATCTCTAATTATGTTGGCTAAAAGCTCTTTATTGTTTTTCATTTCAACAGTAGAAAAAAGGTCTTCCATTGAAACATTAAGTGCAGTTAAAATTTTTTCTAGAGTTTCAGCTTTAACAAAATTTGCTCCTACCTCAATTCCTGAAAGGTTTCTCGGAGATATATCAATCATTTCTGCAAGTTGTTCTTGAGTTAAATTTCTATTTTTTCGCATTCGTTTTATTTTTTCACCAAATTCTTTTTTAATGTTCATTAATTTACCTCTTGAAAGCAGACATTGATTTATTGATAAAATTTGAAATACTACATCTAATATATATAAAGATTTGTTAAGCTGAAATGTCCTACTGCATCTATTTTTTTATAAAATTAGATATATTACATCTAGAAATTTAGCAAAATTTATTGTTTAATTGTTTTTATATATATGTAAGAATTTTACAGAAAGGTGTTTTATGGAAATATCTAATATTGCTTCTCGTCAGGTTAATTTTAAATCTCAAACTCAAACTAAAACATCACCAATAGAAGTAGTTAAAAATAAAATTGAAACAATGGATGATAACGAAAAAATCACTATAGGTTTATCAGCTCTTGGAATTTTAGCTTTAGCAGGCGTTGCAATAGCAAAAAGACCACATAAGGCAAAACAAGTTGTTGATGAATTAACAAATGAAAAAACCGTTCAACAATTTGTTGAATCAGCAAATGAAGCTATTCAGGATACAAAACCTAAATTTGTATCAAAGACCGATTTAGGGCACTTGTCAAAACAAGTAAAAGATAATTTATCGGTTGAGCAAGGTGTTGAGCGTGCAATTAATGCAGCCAGAGAATATGTCCACGGCGGAAATTATGGTGAAATTAGAAGTGAAGCAACCAGAAATTTAACTCATAAAGGCAAAGAAGTTGTAAAAAGAACTCTAAAGAAAACTCATGGCGCTCAAGTAGCTAAAGATGAGGCTATAAAATATTCCCTATCAAGTAGTGCAGTTGAAGCAACCCGAAGTGCAAAAGTTGCAAAAAATATACGTCAAGGTTTGAAAAATGCTAAAAATGTAGATGAAATTGCAAAAAGAATGGATATTGCAGACGATGTTGCTGAATTGGCGCAGCAAAATGCAATTGAAGCTAAAAAATTGGCTGGTCAAATTGGTACAAGAAAAGCAAAACAAGCTGTAACAAGAGCGCAAAATGGTGCCTTGAATGCCCAAAAAGAAGCAAATAAAACAAAATCTAAAGCAATAGAAAAAGCTGGAGAACTTGGCAGACAACAAGCTATTAAAGAACAAAATATTGAAAAATTAATTAAAAGCCCAAATTATGAAGATGGCTTAATTAAACAAATGTATAACGCTGACGATCAAGCAAAAACAAGGTTAAAAAATTTAATCAAGAAAAAAACCCAACATGGCAAAATGACTGAAAAACAAGCGCTTGAAGTTATTATAGGTAATACAAAAGAAACAGAATTAACAAGAAAATTGGCTCTTGAAAGGTTGCAAAAACTGTAGAGTACATACTTACAATTAAAAATGCAAGATTGAAATATATCTTGCATTTTTTGTTTGTATTATAATAATTTTATCTAAATACACAATAAAGGAATTAATATGCAAGTTTCATACGAATGGTTAAATGAATATGTTGAATTAGCGGGAATCACTCCTGAAGAAATTGCTCATAATCTTACAATGTCAGGTTTAGAAGTTGAAGAAATTGAATATAAAAAGCCTGCTTTTACAAATATTGTAACTGCGAAAATTACAAAAATAGATAATCATCCGAATGCTGATAAATTGCATCTTGTCACTCTTGATTTAGGCGGAATTGAAAAAAGAGTTGTTTGTGGTGCGCAAAATATTGAAATTGGCCAAATAATTCCTTATGCTTCAGTCGGTTCAAAAGTTTTAAACAGAAAAACAGGTGAACAATTTGAGCTTACTCCTGCTGTAATCAGAGGAGTTGAATCTCAAGGTATGTTGTGTTCTCAAGATGAGCTTGGTTTATCAAATTTACAAGAAGAAGACGGCATTTTGATTTTAAATAGATTATATGACAATGTTGAACTTAATCAACCTTTAGAAAAAGTAATGAATTTGTCTGATGAAATTATATTCCATACAGCGCCTACCGCAAATAGAGGCGACCAGATGAGTGTTATTGGAATAGCCAGAGAATTAAGCGCATTGTTTAACCGTCCGATGAAATTTAAAAAACCTCAAGTTGAAGTTAATCAAACAACTGATTTTGAAGTTGAAATTAAAAATGATGAAATTTGTAAATTTTATAGCGTAGCTATTTTAAAAGATTTAGTAACAAAACCATCTCCTGATTTTATTCAAAGAAGAGTAATCGCAGCAGGCATGCGTCCTATCAATAATATTGTTGATATAACAAATTATGTAATGCTTGAATATGGTACACCTCAACATGCTTTCGATTTTGATAAATTGAACAACTATCTTTGTGTTAGATATGCAAATGAAAATGAATCAATAGTAACAATTGATGAGGTTGAGAGAAAACTTGTTGCTAATCAAAGCGTAGTCATTGCAACAAAAGAAGAACCTGTTTGTATAGGCGGTGTTTTTGGCGGATTAAATTCAGAAATTGATTCTAATTCTAAAAATATTGCTCTAGAAGCCGCTTATTTTACTCCTCATACTAACCGTAAATCAGCTCGCTCTGTGGGTTATCGTTCTGAAGCATCATCCAGATATGAAAGAGGAGTAGATATTGAAATGGTTACATTGGGGCTATATCGCTCTATTGAGCTTCTTCAAAAATATGCAGATGCTAAGTTAATAGGTATTTCTAAAGCAGGTTGCGATAAATTAGATGACATTGAAATAACATTGAGAAATTCTGAAATAAAGAGAATTTTAGGAGTGGAAATTCCGCAAGAGCTCTCAATTCAAATTCTTCAAAATCTTGGTTTTGAATTGTTAGGAAAAAATGAATTGGCTGCAAAATTTAAAGTTCCAAGCTATAGAATGGGCGATGTTGAAAGAGAAATCGATTTAATTGAAGAAATCTCAAGAATTGACGGTTTTGATAAAATTTCTCCTGAACTTCCCAATATTAATCAAGGAGCTGAGATTAGTTTTGATACAAAAACAATTAAAACTGTTAATGAGTTAATGTTGTCTTATGGTTTTGATGAGATTATAACCAGTTCATTGATTGGTAAAAATTTATGTAATACATATAATCAGCCATTAGACAACGAAGTTGCAATAAGAGTTAAAAATCCTCATAGCGAAGATTTTTCAACTCTTAGACAAAATTTATATCCAAATATGATGGAAGTTGTTAAAAATAATTTTGACAATGGTCAGAAGAATTTTAGATTATATGAAATAGGTAAAACTTATATTCAAAAAACAACTCCAACAGAAGATGAATCAGGCGCACTTGAAACAAGAAAATTAATCGGCTGTATTTTTGGAAATATAAATAATAGCTTATTAGTTAAGAAACAAGATGATTTTTATACTCTAAAAGGTGTTTTAGAAAGCCTTTTTGAAAAACTTGGTTTATCAAAAAGAATTATCTATAGTGCTTTTTCTGATGCTGACGCTAAAAATTACGAATTTATTCATCCTGCCCAAGGTGCAACTATTTCAATTTTGGGTAAAAATAAAGAACCAATTGGTTTTATTGGTAAATTACACCCAATTTTGGCTGATAAATTAAAATTCAATCAAGCTCTTTATATTTTTGAAATTAATCTTGAAGAAGTTATTTCAGCCCTAAATCCAAGCGTGGTTAAATATAAAAAACTACCTATATATGGTGCTGTTCAAAGAGATATTGCTTTTAGCGCACCAAAAGAAATAACGGTTGATGAGCTATACAAGGCAATTAAGAAATCAGCAGATAAAAATATCTTTAAGGGTGCTAAGATTTTTGATATTTATGAAGGCGAAAACATAGAACAAGGTAAAAAATCACTTGCCTTTAGAATTACTCTGCAAGATGATAATAAAACTTTGACCGATGATATAATTCAAGCTGAAATGGCAAAAATCAGAACAAACCTTGAAAAAAATATTATAGGTTTAACTCTTAGATAGGAAAATTATGATACTTATAACAGGTGCAGCAGGCTATATTGGAAGTCATTATGCGCTAAATTTCAGTGAATTTGGATTAGATGATATTGTGATTTTTGACAATTTATCAACAGGTCATATTGACACAATTGAAAAATTGCAAAAAATTAACCCAAAAATTCAATTCATTAAAGGCGATTTAAAAAATAAAGATGAAATTTCGTCTGTTTTTAAAAAATTTAAAATTGACTCTGTAATTCATTTTGCGGCGTTGTCGCAAGTTGGTGAAAGTGTTATTAATCCTAGCTTATATTATTTAAATAATGTTGTCGGATCAATCAATTTGCTAAATTCAATGGTTGAAAATAATGTGTTGAAAATCGTGTTTTCATCTACCGCTGCAACATACGGTGAGCCAAAATACACCCCAATTGATGAAAATCACCCACAAAATCCTATAAATCCATATGGTAATACAAAATTGATGATTGAAAAAATTATGGATGATTATGACAAGGCTTATAATTTAAAATCGATTAGATTAAGGTATTTTAATGTTATTGGTGCTGATGAAAAAACAAGAATAGGTGAATGGCATGATCCTGAAACGCATTTGGTTCCCAATATTTTAAAATCGGTTTTTAATAATTCAAAGGAATTTAAGATTTTTGGCGATGATTATGATACAAAAGACGGTACATGTATAAGAGATTATGTTGACGTTTTGGATTTGGCTGATGCCCATAGATTGGCGCTTGAATATTTAAATAAATATAACAAAACAGATGTTTTTAATTTAGGAACTCAGGAAGGACAAAGTGTTAAAGAGATTTTTAATATTTCTCAAGAAATTATAAATCAAAAAGTTAATTTTAAAGTTGTTGAAAAAAGATTGGGTGATCCAAAAATTTTGCTTGCTAATTCTTCAAAAGCGAAAGAAATTTTAAATTGGCAGCCCAAAAGAACAACATTTGATAGTATAAAAAATGCTTTTAAATGGGAAAAAGTTTTAAATAAAAATTAAAAAGCCTCATTGATTTGAGGCTTTTTAAAATTATTTTTCTTGAGTATTTTGAATTCTGTCTTGATAGAAGTTTGTTTTTGGCTTTGGTTCTTCAAGAGTTTTTAGAGCTTCTTCGTAGTTTAGTTTTGCAGCTGCTGCAGCTTGCATTTTTCTTTGTTGTTCTTTTTTTAGTGCTGCTTCTCTTTTTTGACCTCTCAAGGTACCATCATGGACAATATTTCTTCCTGTTGAGTCATAGATGGTTCGAGCTAATGTAATTCCATTAAAAGCAAACATTAACAATAGTGATGAAATTAATATTTTTTTCATATTTTCCTCCACTTTTCTTACGAATATTATAATACATTTAAACCTAAATAGAAAAAATATTGATTATTTTTTTAATTATATTAAACAATCTTAATAATTGGTTTTTAGTTTTTTCCTTAAGTCCTTGTAATTTGGACAATATTTTTCAACTTCATTCCAGAATTTTTGAGAGTGGTTTTTAATTTTTGTGTGGCATAATTCATGGATTAAAACATAATCAATAACATCAAAATCATATTTCATTAAATTAATGTTTAAACTGATATTATTTTGATATGAACAGCTGCCAAAACGTGTTCTTTGGTTTCTTAGGGAAATTTTATTATATTTGAAATCAAACTTTTTAGCTATAAAATCAAGTCTTTGAACTAAATAGTTTTTTGCTTCTATTTTAAGAGCCTCAAGATATGCTTTTGATAGTTCGTTTTGAATTTGTTTAGATGAAAAATCTTCATCTTTTGGATAATAAAAATAAATTATTTTATTTTTTTTGATTGCCCTCAATTCGTCAGATGGGATTATTTTTAAAGTGTCAAATTTTGTTTTAAAATCTTTGTGAATAATTCTTTTGTTTTGATTGAAACTTTTAATTTTTTCAAAATTAGACAATAAAAAATCTCTTGCTGTTTTATAAGGGCACACATAAGGCATTGTAACTAAAATAAAATTATCTTTTTTTAAAGTAATTTTAATTGATTTAGAGAATACATGTTTTTTGTATTTTATTTCAAAGTTTTCTATTGTTTCTGCTTTATTCATCTTTAAAGATTTTTAGGTGTCTTAAATTTCCTTCTCCAACGCTAATTGAGCGATAACCATGGGCTTCAACAAGCTCGTGTTGAAGTTTTCTTACATGTTTTTCTTGCGGTTCAAGCTCAATTACTTCGGCACCTTCTGATAATTTTGCAATAGCGGCATTTGTTTCATCCAGAGCTAATTCGGTTGTGTCCTTGTAGTTTGTTAAAGATTGAATTTCTTGATTTTCTTGAGTTAAATTAAGAGCTTCTTTTAAAACTCTTTGAATTTGACTCATAGAGTTTGTCCTAACAAAAAATACCGGTAGGTGGTATTCATTTGCCGTTGCAAGGATTTTTGTTCCCCCTTTGGCAAAGTTTTTATGCGCTATAACAAAATCTGCCTCTTCAACATTTCTTACAATTTGGGCGTCAATATCGAGTCTTTCGATTAGTTTATCTACAATAGAGCGAGAAACAGCGTAAATATAGATTTTTTTATGCTTTTTATTTTCTTGGATGTATTTTTGTCTGTTGAAATTAAAACTTAAAGGCGATTGAGATGCGTTTTGAGCTTTATTATCTAATTCTTCAACCTTTTTTAATATATTTATTTCAGGCTTTTTTTCTTTATAGTTCCCGTCTACTTTTCTAATTTCTGGGCTTATTGGCCAGCCTCTTAAAATATAGTCAACAGCAGTTGCTGAATCTTTATATATAGCTAGAGTGTTTCTATCTATAATTTCAATTACTATGTCAAAGGTTGGTTGCTTTTGTCTTTCTAGAACTGTTTTTTGGCAGCCTCTGTGTTTTGCTTCATCATCTCCCAAAGTAACCGTATCAACTCCACCAATTAAATCTGATAATGTTGGATTTTTGATTAGGTTATCAAGAGTGTTGCCATGGGCAGTTGCAATTAACATTACGCCTCGTTCTGCTATGGTTCTGGCCGCTTGAGCTTCTTGTTCTGTTCCGATTTCATCTACGACAATGACTTCAGGAGTATGGTTTTCAACTGCTTCAATCATAATATCTTTTTGAAATTCGGGTTGTGAAACTTGCATTCTTCTTGCTTTTCCGATTGCAGGATGTGCAACATCTCCATCGCCTGCTATTTCGTTGGATGTATCAACTACAACAACTCTTTTACCTAATTCATCAGCCATTAGACGAGTTATTTCTCTAAGTTTTGTGGTTTTTCCAACCCCTGGGCGACCTAAAAATAAAATGGATTTGTTTTGAATAACAAAATCTTTAATACATTCGATTGTGCCTGTAATTACTCTGCCAATTCTGCAAGTTAGGCCGACAATTTTACCTTGCCTGTTTCTTATAGCACTTATTCTATGCAAAGTTCCTGCTATTCCGGAGCGGTTATCAGAAGTAAATTCGGGCAGTTGTTCTGTAATATAGTCTAAGTCTTCTCTTGTAACAGTGTCAGAGCCAAGGGAAATGATTTTTCCATTGCCTATTCTGATTTCAGGAATTCTTCCAATATCAAGCACAATTTCAATTGCGTCATCCAATAAGCCCTCTTGGATATTTCTTTTGATTTTAAGAGGCAATATTTCTATTAATTTTTCAATGTCGTTTTGGAATTGGACTTCGCTCATTTTTCTTCTGACCTTTTTACCTATCTATTAATATAATGCCCTGATTAAAATTTCAATCATCAATTTTTCTAAAGTTTTTTGTAACAGTTTGAAATAATGTATTTATAACACTTTTGGGTTAGTTGTTAAATCTGAATAGCATTATATCGCCATCTTGAACAATATAATCTTTGCCCTCAAGACGTGCAACACCTTTTTCTCTTGCTGCTGCCCAAGAACCTGCTGAAATAAAATCATCATAAGATACAACTTCGGCTTTAATAAAGCCTTTTTCAAAGTCTGTATGAATAACGCCTGCTGCTTTTGGAGCTTTCATGCCTTTGGTTATTGTCCAAGCTCTAACCTCTTTTTCGCCTGCTGTAATGTATGTTCTTAAATTTAAAATATCGTAAGCAGATTTAATCATCTGTTCTATGCCGGAGTTTTTAATTCCAAGTTCATTAAGGTAGTTTTTTGCTTCTTGTTCACCTAGGTCAACAAGTTCTTCTTCTAAATTTGCGCAAATTAAAACCATTTTTGCATTTTCGCCAATAAATTCTCTAACTTTTTTTGTGTAGTCGTTTCCGTTTAATAAATCAACTTCTGAAACATTGGCGCAATATATAACAGGTTTTGACATTAATAAATGGCAAAAATGAAGTGCTTTTTTCTCGTCTTCGCTAAAGTCAGAAGAATCAATAAATTGTCCCTTTTCAAGATATGGCATGCATTTTTGAATAACGCTATCTTGAATTTTAGCTTCTTTATCTCCTGCTTTTACTTGTTTTGAAATTCTTTTTGAGATATTTTCTAAAGTTGAAATATCAGCTAGAGCAAGCTCCATATTTATTGTTTCAATATCATCAACTGGGTCAACTTTTCCGTTAACGTGGATTGTATTTACATCATCGAAACATCTCACTACTTGAACAATGGCATCAACTTCTCTAATGTTGTGCAAAAATTGGTTTCCTAAGCCTTCGCCCTTGCTTGCACCTTTTACAAGCCCTGCAATATCAACAAATTCAATAGCTGTTGGTATAACAGTTTCGGTATGAACTAAGTCTTTTAATTTATATAATCTTTCATCAGGAACGTTTACGACTCCAACATTGGGCTCGATTGTGCAAAATGGATAATTTGCGCTTTGAGCATTTTTTGAATTGGTTAGAGCGTTAAATAAAGTTGATTTACCAACGTTTGGGAGTCCTACTATTCCTACTTTTAACATTTTATTTCCTTTTTTAATATTAACTTTTTAATTTTACCATAAACTAAATTACATTTGTTTAGTTTGAATATAATGTTAATATGTGAAAGTTTTAGCTTGTTTTTAGGTAGATTTCTCCTTTTTTTTGATTTTTACCTTGCTTTAGTTTTTCTCCTGCTGTGTCTACTAGTTCCATTGGTGATTTTTGCGTGTCTGGGCTAAATTTTATTATGCTACAAGTTGCTGAAAATCCTTTATTTTTTTTGTGTACATTAAGCCAGCGACTAATTTGCTGTATTTTATCTTGATTTTCGTATTTGTTTAGTAAATGTTCTAAGATATTTGCAGTTTTAAATAGTTTTTTGTAGTTTTTAGGTTTTTCTTGCGCTAATTTTTTGTGTAGTTCTGTGAGCGTACTCTTTTTTGTAGAATCGTTTTCATGTTCAATTGCAAATAAAGTAAATTTTATCAGGTGGCGTTTATAGCTTTTTCGGGATTTTTTTAATTGTTTTTTAAACGAAGAATTGTCTAATAATGTGCTATCTGTTTTTGCTAATTCAGATAATAATTTGTATGATATTTCTGCTTTTTTTATTTTTCCTAACAAAGAATCAACTTCAAGAAGTTCATTTAATTGTTTTTCACATTTTTTTATATATTCTTTTTCAAATTGGGCAATTATTTTGCTTTTTTTAAATCTTTCAAGAATCCTTCTACATAATTCTTCTGTTTTTTCATCATTGCTATTGCTGCCAAGTATTATAAATTCTTCTCCGCCAAATCTGTAACCTTCAAAATTTTCTTTTTGTGCTTCTTCTTTTATGATTTTGGCGATTTCTATTATAAATTCATCTCCGGTTTTATAGCCTAAGAATTCATTTATTGATTTAAAATTATCAATATCAAACATTGCAAGATAAATCTTCTTACTTTTGGAAGATATCAGTTTTTCTATTGTTCTTAGTAGTGTTTTTTTATCTTTTAAACCGGTAAATGTGTCGTAAGTGTCTTCATTAAAGCTGCTTGGTCCGACTTGTGTGTTATTGTTTGCGGTTGTGCGAATAAAACGGTCGGTATTATTTCCCTTGAAAACGAGCATGTTTTTTTGGGGAGAATATATTTGTTTTTTAAATAATGTTATGGGGGAGTTTTGAATTTTGTTAATCATTTGTAATTATAAAAACCATAAATTTTATAATTTGCTATAAAAAACTACACTTGTATTAAACAAGTGTAGTTTAGTTGTTATATATTTTCAAAGATATGCAGTTTATTTTTCTTGCTCTAATTGCAATGTAAGTGTAGTAACATCGCAAACTTCTGATGGACCAAAGTATTGGATTGCACCAGGGAAAATGTAACAATCATCTTTTGCCCATTTATCTCTGTTCATTTCAAGTTCTTTAAATGGAGCACCTTGTAAATCCACAAGAGCTTTTTTGATTACAGGTTTCATTTCGCCATGACGACGTTCCATATTCATCATCATTGTAAGTGGAACACCGCCAGCAACCCATTGTGAAGCTGGTTTTGTTGTGTTTTTGATTGATGATAAGTAACCTGTTAAGCCGGATTGAACCAAAGCAAATGCGTTATAGCCAAGTGAATAGCAGTAATCAGCATCAAAGTTAGACGGCATAGCGCATCTTCCTTCATAACCAAAGAAGTGTGCTTGGTCAGCGAATTTACCTTTATAAGAACCTTGTTTTTTCATTTCTTCAAGTTTTTCTCTAACCATTTCAATTAATAGTTTTTCTGTTTCAATTTTTGAAACTTGAACATTACCGTGTGGGTCTCTATCCATCAATAATTGAGCTTTAATTTGAGATGGTAGAGAGTTGAATAGGTTAGCGCTTTCTGTATCTAATTTTGCAGTAATTATTTCGTATTTTTCATTTTGTGAAGCATTTTTATATGTTTCATCTTTTTCTAAGGTTGCAAGTAAATCATTTAATGCTGCAATCATAACTTTCATTTCTGGGATAAACTCAATTAAGCCTTCAGGTATTAAGGCTGT
>CALURR010000003.1 GCA_944323195.1 Candidatus Gastranaerophilales bacterium | reverse complement strand
TTTGTAGAATTTATTGCTAGCTAAAAAATCGTCAACTTTTAAGCCTAAATCTGCCATTTTGCCTACAGATTTATTTCCTAAAAAAGCTAAACCAACAACTGTGCCTATAGTTAAACCCAGCGATGTTAAGAATTTTTTGGGATCTTTAATATGAAAAACGTTTCTCATTGTTGAGAAAATCCAATTTTCTTTAACTGCCTCATGGCCTTGTTGCACGATTTCAACAGTATCTTGTTTGATTTTCTCTTTATCTATAGCAGAAAATTCAGGTTGATTTTGAGGCTTTTTTAGAGCCTTTTGCTGCTGAATATCGATATTTGAGGTATTTTGAAGTGAAACGTTATTCATAGTTCATTATCCAAATGTTATCCTTATATTATTTTAAAACAATTTGATATATAAAGTTGCCTAAATATTAATAATAATTAAGCGAGGCGATATTTTTTGTCGTATTCGTTTACTTTTGTAATTACAACTTGAATAAAATTAATTAATTGCATAATTTTTCTCCTGATATAAAAAATACTCTCTATGTAAATATAAAGTATATATTTCAGAAAAAATTGCTTTAAAATTTATAGATTATTAATAATTTGTAATATTTCTTCAAAACTATAGTAATCTTTTAATATGTGAATCTGCATGTTTTTATTTGCCCTTTTAACATCATCAAGGGTTTTTCCATCCAAGAATACTTCCTTGTAACTTTCTCCGTTTTTTTGAAGCATAACAGAGGGCAAAATAAGATGCTGAATATCTTTATTTTTAATGGTATCAATAATATCTTGGCCTACAATTAGGCCTGCAACGTTAATATCTTCGCCAAAAAATTTATTTTTTATTTCAAGAATTTCAAACTCAAGATTTTTAACATTTATTTCCTTTTTAAATTCGCAAAATAAATTATATGCACTTTGGGCTGTTGCAATAGTTATTTTTGTTGGGGTTTTAATTTGTTTTTTCATTTTTTTAAGGCATTTTTTAAAGCTGTCTTTTAAAAGTCTTATTGAACCTACACCGTCTTCAATTTGCAAAAAATCGCCATAGTATTTCTTTTCAGGCACATCTATTCCTGCAATTAGGAAAAATTCATCTGAAACCATTGCAATTTGCTTTTTTATGGATTTATTAAAATCTTCTACTATTTTTATTGTTTCAAGAGCTACTTTTTTATCTACTCTTTTAAATTTTTCTTTTCGATATTTTGAAATTCCGACAGGAACAATTGCGACTGATTTTAGAATTGATTTAATACTTTTTAAGTCTTCAAGAGTTCTTTTTAGTTCTTCACCGTCATTGATGGATGGACACAAAACAATTTGGGCATGGATTTTTGTTTTAATTTTTTTAAATCGTTTTAATTGCTCCATGATTTTTTTGGCGTTAGGGTTTCTTGTCATTTTAACTCTTAAATCGGGGTTGGTTGTGTGAATTGAAACAAAAAGGGGCGAAATATGATATTTTTCAATTCTTTCAAAGTCGTCTTCCGACAAGTTGGTTAAAGTAACATAAGTTCCTTGGATATATGATAATCTCCAATCGTCATCTTTTACATATAGAGAATCTCTTAAGCCTTTTGGTTGTTGATCAACAAAACAAAAAATACAGTGGTTGCAACATCTTTTTATTCCGTCAAAAACAGCAGATGTAAAAACTATCCCCAAATCTTCATCAAAATCTTTTTCTATTTCATATTCTTCTAGGCCGCCATTTTTGTGTTCAACCAGAAGGTTAATTTCTTCGTCGTTTATTAAAAAACTATAGTCAATTATATCTATTGGCGTTTGATTGTTGATTAATAAAATTCTGTCGCCTGATTTGATTTCTAATTCGTCGGCGATTGAGTTTTTAATAACATTTTCAACAATCATATTGTTTTTTTTATTCATAATAATTCAATTAATTTTTCTGTTTCATTTAGAGTTATCAAGACGGTTTTTTTCTGGGTTTCATTTATTGTAATATATTCGTTTTTTAATCCTTTTTCTAATTTTATTTTATATAATTCTAAAGAATTTTTTAAATTTTCCTTAAATTCTATTAATTCATTTACGCTTAAAACGTCGCTGCAATATAACATTATTTTAGCTTCATTTAAAATATGATAAGGATTTTGAGGAATATATGAAATCAAAAGTTCGTTTAAGTGTTTTTTGCCTTCTGGAGTTATTGAATATATTTTAGATAACATTCCGCCGTCTGACATTTTTTCTATGAAGTTTACACAGCCAAGATTTTCAAGTCTTTTTAGGGCAGGATTGATTGTTCCTGTGCTTGATTTTATGTAGGCAAAGAAAATTTCTTCTAATATTTTTGATACACGGTATATTGTGGCATCGTATTTATTTAAAATGTATAATATTGCAATTTCTATCATGACTTTATATTAGCACAATTTTAAATAAAAAATTTAATAAAAATATATAATTACTTTTATATCTGAGTTTTTAAGATAAGATTATAAAGGTTTCTATAAGGGAAAATAAATGGAATTAATGTTGGAAAAAAATATTAAAGATATAGTTAAAAACACAAACTTAAAGCATATTGCAATAATTATGGATGGCAACAGACGTTGGGCAAAAGAACATTTGCTTCCGTCTATGATGGGTCATAAAAAAGGGGTGGATGCTCTAAAAAAAGTTACAAGAGCTTGTGATGATTTTGGGGTTAAGTATTTAACTTTATATGCTTTTTCTACTGAAAATTGGAACAGAAAAAAAGAAGAAGTTGATTTTTTAATGGAATTATTGGCAACAACTCTAAAAAATGAATTAAAAGAGTTGAACGAAAATAATGTTAAGATGAATTTTATAGGTGATCTAAAAGCACTAAATCAAAATTTGCAAAATATTTTAGCTAATTCAATTGAAACAACAAAAAATAATACAGGAGTTGTTTTGACTGTTGCAATTAACTATGGTGCTAGAGATGAGATTGTCCACGCTATTAAGAAAATGATGGATGATAATTTAAAATCTCAAGATGTTAATGAAGAAATTGTTTCAAAGTATCTTTATACAAATAATATTCCTGATCCTGATTTGTTAATTAGAACATCAGGAGAAAAAAGAATAAGCAATTATTTGTTATGGCAGATTGCTTATAGTGAAATTTATATCACTAATGCGTATTGGCCTGAGTTTGATAAAGAAAAGCTTGCTCTTGCAATTGAAGAATTTAACAACAGACAAAGAAGATGGGGAAAATAATGTATCAAATTACTCTTGCAACTTCAAATAAGCATAAAGTTGATGAAATAAATTTAATAGCAAAAGATTTTGATATTGAATTTATTTTGCCTGATGGTGAATTTGACCCTGTTGAAGATAGTGATAATTTTATCGGAAATGCTTATTGTAAAGCAAAATGCGCAAGCTTAAATGCCAAAACAAATTTAACCTTGGCGGATGATTCGGGGCTACGTGTAGATGCGTTGGGTGGAGCTCCCGGAATATATAGTGCAAGATATGCGCCAAGCCCTAAAGAAAGAATTGAAAAATTGCTTTTTAATATGAAAGATAAAGAAAATAGAAAAGCAAATTTTGTATGTGCAATGGTTGTTGTAGATAAAAAAGGAAAAGTTTTATTTGAAACCGAACAAACTTGTGATGGTTCAATTATGTATGAACCAAAGGGTGAGGGCGGTTTTGGTTATGATCCGATATTTTTTGTAAAATCAGAAAATAAAGGTATGGCAGAATTGTCAGACATAGAAAAATCAAAAATTTCTCATAGAGCAAAAGCTCTAAATTGCGTATTAAATTGGCTGAAGGATAATAAATAATTATGGAATTAAATCCTATATTAGTATCTGTAATAATTTTGTGTGTTTTGTGTGTGCTTAGAATTAATGTATTGTTTTCATTAATGATAAGTGCAATTGTAGCTGGTTTGCTTGCCAAAATGCCTATTGATAGAATAATGGAACTATTTATTTCAGGCATGGGGCAAAATTCTGAAACTGCACTTAGTTATATTTTGCTTGGAACGCTTGCAGCTGCCATGACGCATACGGGATTGGCACAAATCTTATCAATTAGAATTGCAAAATTTGTTAAGGATAACAAATATCTTTTAATCGCAATATTGGTTTTAATTTCAATGATGTCGCAAAATTTAATTCCTGTTCACATAGCATTTATTCCGATATTAATTCCGCCATTGCTGTCTTTAATGAATAAATTAAAATTAGATAGAAGGGCGGTAGCTTGTGCTTTGGCTTTTGGTTTGAAAGCACCATATATTGCAATTCCGGCTGGTTTTGGTTTAATTTTTCAAGGACTGATTGCTGATAATATGACCCAAAATGGCATGTCTATTTTAAAAACCCAAGTTTGGCATTATAGCTGGATTTTGGGTTTTGCAATGTTTGTTGCATTATTAATTGCGGTTTTTGTAACATATAGAAAACCAAGAGAGTATAAAGAATTAAGTTCAAATATAGATTTAAATCAAGATATAAAATTGCACAAGAAACACTATATTACTCTTTTTGGTGCAATTGTAACTTTAATTGTCCAACTGGTAAGCGGTTCTTTGCCATTAGGCGCTTTAATTGGTTTGGGTGTTATATTTGGTTTTAGGGCGGTTTCACATAAAAAAATGGATTTTTTAATGAATGAAGGTGTCGGCTTAATGGGCTATATTGCTTTTGTAATGCTTGTTTGTGCCGGTTACGCTCTTGTTTTAAAAGAAACAGGCGGAATAGATTCTTTATTAAATAGCGTTTTGCCTTATATTCAACATTCAAAGCTTTTGGCTTCTTTATCCATGCTTTTAATAGGGCTTGTGATTACCATAGGAATAGGATCTTCTTTTGGTACAATACCAATCTTGGCGGTTTTGTTTATTCCATTGTGCTCTAAGCTGGGCTTTTCAATTCCTGCGACAGTTGTTTTGTTTTGTGCTGCAGCTGCTCTAGGAGATGCGGGTTCTCCTGCTTCAGATACAACTTTAGGACCGACAGCGGGATTAAATGCTGATAATCAGCATAATCATATAAAAGACACCTGTATACCTACATTTTTACACTACAATGCGGCGCTAATTATAGCAGCCTTAATTGCAGTTTACTTTTTATAAGCTATTATGCAGCAAAGCTTCTTTGAATTGAGCTTTGTAAGTTTTGTCTTACGCTTTGTTCTTCAGATTCAATCATTTGGAGTTGTGTTTGAAATCTTTGTAATTGCATATCAAGCGCTTTTTCTGCTTGATATAGTCGTTCTTTTTTCTTTTCTAAAGCTTTCATTTCAGGGCTATCAGGCTCCATATCAGAACCTAAGCCTACTAATTCATTTACTTGAGATGACAAGTCGAGTTTAGTTGAGGAGATTAACTGGATTTTGTATTCCAAATCTGCCCTGTAACTGTTTATTTGTGCTAATCTCATTTGAGAGAGTAGAATTGACATGGTCTTATCTCATTTCGTTGAATTTGTTACCTCTAAGAAAAACATGCTCATTGTTTTGAGCAATTAGTTTTTCCATTTGGCTTAGTTGATGCATTTGATATTTTAGTTTGTATTTAATCATTTTCCTTTTTTTGTTTATGGAAAGCGCATCTTTAAGCCCTGCAACAATTTCTTTTTGCAAAATTTTAATAGGATTATTTCTTCTTAAATAATTTTTTGAATAATTTAAGAAAATCATTAGTCTTTTTAAATTTGCTTGGATTGATTGTTGCAATTTAGGGTTTCTCCTTTTTTTTGTTTTATTAAGAAGTAACCTTATCTTAATAAAAACAATAACGAAATAAAAATTGACCTTATGTAAATAAATATTACATTATATATTTTCGTCAGATTGCACCAAAAACTTTAGTGAAAGATACAAATCTTTACATCTGCATTTATTTAGAAATAATATTACCCTATGTAATAATTTAACTTTTATGCATTTTTTTGTTATAATTTTTGTAAATATTACATTTTTGAGGATTGTCAATGAAAAATAAACTGATTCTTTTTTGGATTATTATGGCTATTACAATAGCTGCCATTTTTGTTATTTATAAAAAGCCAACAAGCTTAGGTTTGGATTTGGTTGGCGGATCAAGATTGATGCTTGAGGCGCAGACATCTGAATCTGTTCCTAAAATTACCCCTGAAATAATGGATAGCTTGCAATATGCCATAGAAAACAGGGTAAATGCTATGGGTGTTGGCGAAACCATTGTTCAAAGAGTTGGTTTAAAAAGATTATTGGTTGAAATACCAAATATTACAGATACATCAAAAGCAAAAGAATTTATCGGTCAGACTGCTCAATTAGAATTTAAACGTCCGATTGTTGGTGTAAATGGTGAAATTGCTTGGGAATCAACCGGTTTAACAGGTAAAGATTTGAAAAAATCTTTAGTTGGTTCAACGCCAGCTACAGGTGAGTGGATGGTTGAATTAGAGTTTAATGCTCAAGGTGCTCAGAAATTTTCTGATTTAACAAAAGAGTTAACAGGAAAACAAATGGCAATTTTCTTTAATGGAAAACTCCAATCAGCTCCACGCGTAAATGAACAAATTACGGGCGGCAGAGCTCAAATTACCGGTGGTGAAGGTGGTTTTGAATATACTGAAGCTAAAGAAATGGTAGATTTATTAAATGCCGGTGCGCTTCCTGTCGGAGCTGAAGTTATTCAAGAAGAATCAGTTGGGCCTACTTTAGGGCTTGATAGTATTAATAAATCAAAAGTGGCAGGTATAGTTGGCGTTAGTGCTGTTATGTTATTTATGATATTGTATTATCGAGTTTTAGGTTTAATTTCTTGTTTTGCATTATTAATATACTGTATCTTAAACTTTGCAGTATTTAAAATAATTCCTGTAACATTGACTTTAACAGGCATTGCAGGTTTTATTCTTTCAATTGGTATGGCAATCGATGCTAATATTTTAATTTTTGAAAGAACAAAAGAAGAGTTAAAGATGGGTAGAGGCCTATACACTGCAATTAATTCAGGTTTTGATAGAGCTTTTACAAGTATTTTTGATTCAAATGTTTCAACAATTATGACTTGTTTAATATTATATTATTTTGGTGCTTCTATGGTTAAGGGTTTTGCTCTTACATTGATTATTGGTGTATGTTTATCAATGTTTAGTGCAATAACCGTTACTAAGAATTTCATGCATTTGATATTTGGTTCAAGTGAGATGAAATATCCGCAATTATTTGGCTTGAAAAAAGAAGAAATCGAAAATACATTTGTTGCACAAGAAACAAAACGTGAAAAAGCAAAATTTGGCGTTTTGGATTAATTATTGAAACAATCAGGAGATATATAAATGGCAAATACAGAAAAAAAGAAATTGAAATTAGATATTGTTAAATATAGATATGTATGGCTTGGCTTTAGCTCATTATTATTAATTCCTTGTATTATTGCAGTATTATTTTTGATGATTACTCAACCAAACCATGCGCCATTAAAGCTGGGTATTGATTTTACAGGAGGTACAATTTTGCAATATAGCATAGACAAGAAATTGTCAACTGATGATATTGCAAAAATGAGAACCGAGTTAACAAATATTGGAATAAAAAGTCCTGTAATTCAAGCTACTACTCAGATGTCTTCAAAAGAAAATGAAGAAGCTCAAAATCTTGTTTCAATAAGAACAACATTTTTAGGTGATAAAAAGGGTCAAGATGTTGTAGATAAAGCAACAAGTCTTTTAACTTCAGAATTCAGCGGTGCTCAATTGGTGCAAGTTAATTCCGTAGGTCCAACTTTAGGCTCAGAGTTGCTTAAAAATACAATGATTGCTCTTTTATTAGCTTTTGTTGCCATGGTTGTATATATATCTTTCAGATTTCATACCGAATATGGTTGGATTGCTTTATTGGCATTAATTCATGATGCTTTGATTGTGGTTGGTGTGTTTGCAATTAAAGGCATATTTTTTGATACAACTATAGATAGCTTATTTATAACAGCAATTTTAACTGTTATTGGTTATTCAATTAATGATACTATTGTTGTGTTTGATAGAACAAGAGAGAACATGAGATTTTTGGCAAAGAAAAAATCAACCAATGAAATCATTAATATTTCAATAAATCAAACATTGGCAAGAAGTGTAAACACTTCTGCAACAACTTTATTTACTTTGTTTGCGCTATATTTCTTTGGCGGATCAACTATTAAAGACTTTGTGTTAGCGATAATTATTGGTGTTGCTATAGGAACATATTCATCAATATTTGTTGCCGGAACAACATTGGCTATAGTTAAAGAACATATGAATAAAAAGAAACATGCATAAAAATAATAATAAAAACTCTTTGTCATTGGCTCAATATGTTATTCAAAAAAGAGAGTCTCTGGGGCTTTCTATTGAAGAATTGGCAGATAAGTCCGGTTTAACTGTTTATGAAATCAATTCAATAGAACAAGGTATGGAGTTATTTTTAGCTACTACTATAAGGCAAAAATTAGCTAAAGGACTGAAGGTTGATAACAAAGAAATTAAAAAATATGAAAAGAAGACAGATTTTTCTATTGCAACAAAGGCGCAAAATGACGAAATCCGAGAGCAAATTTTGATGAATTCAACTAATCCTAATTTTTCAATTAATTGTCCTTTGTGTGGCGAAAAATTAATTACTCGTATAGCAAAGCTTTATGATCTTGAAGATAATCTTGTTTTAAGACCTAAGGCAAGATGTACAAAGTGTCCATTTCAGTTGATTGACTAATTAAACCTCTGATACAACTTTATTTCTGCCTGTTTCTTTAGCTTTATATAGACACTTGTCTGAATATTCTATAATTTCTTGTGGTGTGAGGCCGTTTTCTCCAACAGTTGCAACACCAACGCTGATTGTTACATTTACTTTTTCGCCGTTTGCAAGAGTAAATTTATTATTTCTTACTGCCTGACAGATTTTATTTGCTGTGATTTGTGCATCTTTTTTGTTTGTGTTGGTTAGTATTATTGTCATTTCTTCACCACCATATCTGCAAACTATGTCTGATGTTCTTGAGTTTTTCTTTAATATTGAGGCAACTTGCTTTAGCACGCAGTCACCTGATTGGTGGCCATAGGTGTCGTTGAATTTTTTAAAGAAATCAATATCCATTATAATAATTGAAAAAATTTGTCCATATCTTTTGTAATTATTGATGTTTATAATCATTTGCTCTTGGAAGTATCTGTGGTTGTAAATTTGAGTTAAGCCGTCTGTAACTGCTAATTTATAAGTTTGTTCGTAGTCTTTTGATTTTAGAAGGTATTTTTCGCAATATATTAAAATAAAAGTTGTTATTGTTGTGATAAATGGGAATATAATTGTTATCCACAAGTTAAATGCTTGCATTAAAAATAGTGCGAAAATGCTGTATATTACCAATGTTGAAAACAAAAACACAAACGTTTTTGCAACATTTTCTGTTTTTAAAACTAAATATCCGACAATCAAACAAAGTATGATTGAAATTAAAAAGTCTATTTTAAGGCTTGTTTTTTTAATAAAATTATTGTCTAAAATATTATTTAAAAATGTTGCGTGTAGCTCTACTCCTGACATGTTGGATTCAATTGGCACGCTTTTAATGTCGGAAAGGCTTGTTGTTGTTGTTCCTACGTAAATAATTTTATTTTTAAAGTTTTTGTTGATAAATTCAATATTATTTTCTTTTTTTGCTTTAATTACTTCCCATAGAGGAATATGTTTGTATGTGTTGCTTTTGCCATACCAGTTTAGTATTGTTCTTTGGCTTAAATCAAGTGGTATTGAATGGGTTTTATCAAGTATAATTTTATTGTCTGAAATTGATATAGAATCTATGTTTAAATAGCTCATTGCCGCCAATAGTGATAGATTTGGATAGTAATTGTTTTTATATTTGAATATCGGTGTTGCGTTTCTTATTATGCCATCTTTATCTCTTGTAACATTGATTGCACCTATATTTTTTGTTGCATTCATTAACTCAGGCATTGCAACTCTGGCATTAATAAAAGTTATATAAGGGTTGTCGTTAAGATACCCTTCATTAACTTTTAATCTAAATTTTTCATCAATTTCGGGAGATTTTCGAATTTCGTCATTGTAGTTGTCAAAATTCATAGATAAAAATACATTGTTGTTATTTTTAACGGTTTCAATTAAGGCTTTATCTGATGATACATCATTTAAATTTGCTTTAACAAAAAGTAAATCCATAATTATGCTTTTAGGGTTTGCCTTTTCAATAAAATTAATAGCGTCAGCCCATATTTTTCTTGAAATCGGCCAAGAGCCATATTTGTCCATAATATATTCATATGTTGCATCATCTACTGATAGGATAACAATATCTTTGTTTGGTTTTTTGTATTTTGAAAGGATTGTTTGTCTTAAATCAAAAGAGCTCTGCTCAATTTTCGTAATAAAATCTTGGAATACACTAAAATGTCCCAGCCAAACTAAAAAACCAAAAAGCATAAAAATTATAAATGTGTATAACACATAAGTTAGTTTCTTTTTATTTTTTTCTTCCATGTTATTTCCTAATTAAATTATTATATTGATTAGCAAAACTTAATTCATCAATGATTTGGTAAACGGGGTTGCTGTTATTAAAATGAATTTTTATTCCCAAGCGAAATATTGTTTCAAGTAAATTATCTTTATTTGAAAAATCGTCATTTGCCATGGAGATAAATCTTAATAAATATTTTTCATTTTGATTGCAATTCATAAATAAATTGTCTTATATAACGAAATTAATTAAATCAACCGTAAGAACAGTTTAGTTTTAAAAATCGTAGTATAAACAATGTATTTTTATAGGTCTGAAATAACAATGGTTAAATCTTTTCCTGTGCGATTTATTCCAATTGGGTCGTATATTGTGTGCTTATCTTTTATTTCAGGTATTGTTTTCTTTAAGTCAGAAATTGTTTCGCCTGCTATATCAAGGTTGTGGATTGCAATGTAGTTTTTAGCGGCAGAATTTGTTTCTTGCATTTTTACTTGCATACCTTTGGCTTCAAGTTCTTGTTTTAGTTGGTTTGCAGTGTCTGTTTTGGAGTTTGCATATAAAATGCCAACTGAAATATCTTTTGGGTCAATATCTGTTTTGTTTCTGTAAACCATTTTATCTATTAAGTCTTGAGTTTTAATGGGGTCTATTATCCAATAGCTTATAACCCCTTTTGTAGATGGTGCTCCTGGGATAGTTGCAATTTGTATTGTTGATGTATCAACATTTTTTGCCATTCCGAGATATTTTGCCATATCATATGCTGATAAATCAGTTTGTATATATTCAGGCATAATCTTTAATAATTCGGGTAATTTTACTATAACAGTAGGGTCTTTTAGTCTTGCTATAAGAGCGTTAAAGAACCATTGTTGACGGCGAATTCTTCCTATATCACCAAATGAATCGTGTCTAAATCTTAAATAACCTTCTGTTTGTTTACCTGTAAGGATATGTTCACCTTGTTTAAGGTTAATATGAAGATTTCCGCTGTAATCGTCATATTTCATATTTTTTTCTATGTATATGGGCAAACCGCCTAAAGTATCTATCATTTTAATTACGCCGGCATTTGAAATAGCAAGATAATTATTGATTTTTACACCAAAAGTTTCTTCAACGGTTTTTACTGCTAATTTTGCACCACCGAAAGCAAATGCATGGTTTATTTTGTCAGCCTTATTTTTTCCCGGAATATATACTTTAGAATCTCTTGGAATAGAAATTACATTGATATTTTTACCATATGGCGCAATGCTTATTAAAAGCATTGTGTCTGAACGATTTCCTTTAAAAGGGTTGTTTTCGTTTGAAGCTACATCAATGCCCATAAGTAGTATATTTTGTCTTCTGGGTGAAAAATTAAAGTTTAGATCCAATGGCGCAATATTGTTTGAGTTGTCTTGTGCAGTAAAATCGGTATTAATTTGCCAATTAATGTAAGCAAAAATACCAACTATTGCAATCATAATTAAGATGAATAATTTGCTAAAGTTGTTATTTTTCTTCGGACGTCTTCTTCTTTTATATTGCGGTTTTATGGGAATTCTATATATTTGCGTTCTTTCTTCGAGGCTACTATTCATATTATTACCATTGTCATAATTACATGTGTTATTATACTATATCAAAAGAAAATAAAAATATACCATTTTTACAAATAATACATTTTAGTGTATGATTTTATTATATAACAATAGAGGAAAATTGTGATAATTTTTTCATACATTGATATAAAACGCGTGGTAAAATTTTTTGTTGTTATTTTCTTTTTTTCTTTTTTCTTTATACAATGTTCACCGGCTGCTGAAGATGAAAATATTAAAGATTTAAAAGAAAAAGCAATTGCACTTTATACTACGCAAAATTATTCAGAAGCATTTAAAATCTTAGATAACCTTCCGTCTGAAAAAAAAGATGAAGAAGTTTTTTTGCTTTTGTCTAATTTGGCACTAGAAGAAAATAAAGACAATCTTGCAATACAAAATTTAAATAAAGCTCTTGATAAAAATCCTGATTATTACAAGGCTTATTATAATCTAGGTTGTATTTTTGCCGCTAAAAAATCATATGTAATGGCTATTGATAATTTCGAACTTGCAATAAAATATAACAAGACTTTTGCCAGTGCATATTATAATTTAGCTTGTTGTCAAATTGAATTAAAAAATTACAAACAAGCTAAAAAAAATCTGATTAAGGCAATTCAAATAGAGCCTTTAAATAAGGATTATTATTATAATTTAGCTTTGTGTTATAAAAAACTTGGTAAAACTAAACAAGCGCAAAAAATTGTTGAGGCATACAATAAACTAGGTTGATTTAAAGCTTGATAATTCTATGATTTGTTTAAAATCTGGGTATTTTTCTTCCAGATATTTAAATGTGCCTATGTCAAGGATTTTAGAGTTATCCATGTATATTATTTTGTTGCAATGTTTTAAGATTTGAAGTCTGTGTGCTATTGAGATTATTGTTTTTTTACCTTTTAGCTCAAAAAGTATTTCATTAATTTTTTCTTCAGATAAAACATCAATAGCGCTTGTTGCTTCATCCAGTATAATAATTTCTTTATTTTCACTAAGAGTTAGTGCTAGAGCAAGCCTTTGTTTTTGTCCGTTTGATAATTCGGATGTATTTTTATTTAAAAGATTGTCTATTTCCAGTTTTCTAAGTAATTCTATAGAATATGGCTTGTTTTTAAAGTTATCTTTTACTTTTTTGAAAATTAGGTTATAGTTTTGACTTAAAATTGATATATTGTTTTTCCATTTTGCCATTTCGTTTTCATAAATAATTTTATTATCAACAATAAATTCGCCTTTGTTTAGCTTAATTAATCCTGAAATTATTAAAACCAAGGTGGTTTTATATGAGCCGCTTTTGCCTATTATTCCTATAAAATCCCCTTTGTTTATTTTTAGATTTATGTTTTCAAATTTTTCAGATGAATTTGGATATGAGAATTCTGCATTTTTTATTTCCATAGAATTGTTGAAAGGTAGTTTTTCTTTTGTGTTTTTAAATTTGATTTCTCTAAATTTTTTATCGTATTCTAAAAAGTTTTTTGCAAATCCTTCGTTTGTATTTATTAAATAAAGAGAACTTTGAACCCTGTTTATGCAGGGGGTTAATCTTAAAATTACAACACATATAGCTGATAATGAGCTTAAAATTAGCTGGTTATTGAAGTTGTTTGTGTAAAACAAGAGAACTAACACTATCCCAAAGGTTAGCATTATGGTGATTTCATTAAAATATATGTGAAATATACTGCTAAAATGTTTTTTTATAGAAAGTTTTGAAAATTGATTATTAATATTTGAAATTGTTTTTGAGAAATAGTCTTCTTTATTGTTTAGTTTTATTTCTTCAATAGAATGAATTATTGGTAAAAGACTTGCATTTGTTGTGTCGTGAAATTTTACAAGTTTTTTACTTATTTTTTTTGATTCTGATTTAAAAAATTTGTATTCTATTAAACTTAACAATATCAGAAGTAGGGTTGCTATAATTGCATATTGTGTAAATTTGATAAATAAAGCGGTTACTAAAATCAAAATTATTGCCATATTTGTAATTAAAACAATATATCTTTGGCAGTATTCCCAGACTGTTATATTAATTTTGGAAAGCGTGTTTAATTTTTCATCTGAAGGAATTGATTTTAATGTTAAATAATCTTGATAGATTAAATTATTGATAGTTTTTCTTATCATTGTTTGAGATAAATCGTTTAAAACAATGCTATAAAAAATTGTATAAAAAAACATATATATGTTTTTTAATATGTAAATCAAGATTATTGCCAAGCCTAATATTAAACTTATTTTAGAAAATTCATTTATTTTGAAATTGTTTTCAAAGAAATTTATAATGTATTTTGAATAGATGCTGTTATTTGGGTTTGTTAAATATAAAACAAATTGATAAATTAAAATTAAACCCAATAATTCAAATAATCCTGCAATAAAAGAGAGTATAAAAAGAATGTAAAAATTAAAGCGTTTTTTCTTGTAAAATCTATTTATAACTTCTTTAAAAACTTCTGTTTTCAAAATATTTTCCTTGAAAAATGTTTTATATTTAATTATACTCTTAATTATGCAAAGTCTGTCAAGTAAAGAAAATTTTTTTATTGGAGTTGCTTTGTCTAATTCATCAAATTATGATAGTTCAATTTGTGTTTTAGACAGAAATTCTAAAATTATTTTGATGGATAAGTTTTATTTTGCCAGCGACATTGATTATTTTTTTGATAATACTCCCTATTTGAAAAATTCAATAGTATGTGCCAGCGTGCCTTATGATAATAAACTTTTAGAGGGTAAATGGCGTATACATTCAAAAAATTATAAAATGCTGGGAGATTATTTCAAGGTAAATAAAGATAATTGGACAAATCGTATTTCAAAAAGATGTGTTGATACATTTAAAAAAATTCAAGAAAAAAATATAAAAGTAATTAGGTGTGATATTAATCAATTAAGACAATCTTACGGGCTTTGTCCTCATTATTTAGCCAGAACAAGTCTTGATTGTAAAAATTTACAATTATCACTAAAAATTAAATATGGATTTTCACAAATGCCTGACAATATGCTTCCTGCATCAAACTTGGAAGCAATATTGTGTTCGATGTTTGCCATGGATTTTGTGAACAGCGTTAAAACAAGAAAAATTTTCGAAATTAATTCAATACCTGTTTATTCAAGGGAAGTTTTTCCTTAGATTTTACCTGTTAATTGGTCAACTTTAGATTTATAAAAATCCATATTGATGTTTAAGTGTTGCCCTATAGAAAGAAGATTTAAAAGTAGTTTTCTTTCATCCTGAGCTTTATTATCGTTTTTAATTTTATTCGTTAAATCCTCAAAATGCATGCAGAACATATCATAGAATATATTTTGCGAATTTGAAATTTCAACCTCGATTTTTAGTTTTTCTAATAATTCAAAGAAATGTAGTAATTCTTGTGAATTTTTTAAAGTTGTTTCGTTTTTTAGTTTATGAATAAGTTCTTTTAGTTTATTAGAGAGAATTTCATTTGCTTTTGAATTATTAAGCCTGATAGAAAATTTATCGCAAAGTTGTTTAATATTCATTAACTTTTGAGTTTTTTCCTCATCTGTGTAGTCTGTTAGTTTAGATAATTCTTTGTCAAGATTTCCTAATAATGTATATTTAGCACAAACTCTAAAGCCTTCAGGAATATCCATACCTAAATCGTTTAAGTAGCTTATTGGTGTTAATAAGCTATCATATAAATCTTTATATGTTTGTGTTGCTTTATCCAGATTTAATGTAATTAAGTTTTCAAGAATAGTTTTTCTTCTGTCCATCGGAATATCTTTTAGAGAATAAAATCTTGAACCGTAGTATAGTTCAATTGCCTGAAGTGTAGAGACAATTGTATCTTTTTCAAAGACTTTTGTTATCTCTTTTCTTTCTGTATTGAAATCATCAATACATGTAAATTCTTTTATTGCGCAATAAAATTCAAAATTTTGTGTTTGAATCATTGTAAATGTCAGCTCTTTTTTTTCTAGAGTAATGTCTGATGTTATTTCAATTTTACCGAAAGATAGGATATTATTTAAGCTTCTGTAGCTTTTGTGATTTGTTTTTTTGATTTTATAACAGTAGAGTTGTTGTGTTTTTTTGTCATCTTTTAAGTTTTCTTCGTCAGTTTTAAAAGATGTTTCAATGGCATATTGGGCTGCTATTTTTTCTGTGCCTATTGAGCTTGTTTTAACCCAGCGATTGTATATATCTTTTCCGTTTCCAAATTCGACAATGTTGCTTTTTGCTTTTTGTAGAATTGAAAGGAATGTTCTTTCAAAGTTAGTTTTGCTGAATTCGCTTGCTAACTCCATTGCCCTTAAGGCATATTTCATAATTTGGGTTGTTTCAATTCCTGAAATATCGGCAAAAAACCAGCCGCAGCTTGTGTACATTAACTGTGCAAAGCGCTGAATTTCCATTAATTTAATGGCTTTCACTTTGTCTTGCAGGGTTAATTGTTTTTTTGCGTTTTCTCTAAAGAATTTGTCGATATTTTCTTCAGATCTGTCTAAAATTACATCAATATAATTGTTTCTTGCTTCCCAAAAATCTTTATAATATTTTGTTCCTTGAATTGAACATAGTTTAATTAGCTCATCTCTTAAATAGTCAAAAGCTTGTCTTAATGGTTTTCTCCATTTTTGATTCCAATGAGGCTGAGCGCCTGTTGAACATCCGCAATCATCCATCCATCTGCCGACACCATGGGCGCAGCTCCAAGCTGATACCGGTTTAATATCTACTTCGTAGGTGGGCGGATACATTTCAAGAAAGTTTGCATAATTTGTTATTTTAAAGCCAAGGTTTTTAGCCCCAACTCTTAATACGTATGCCAGAGCCATGTCGCCAAATTTTGTGTGGTGGCCATAACTTTCGCCATCAGTGGCAATGTTCACGAGTTGCGCATGAACTCTTGATTCAACATAGCCTTCGTTTAGGCGATATGAGAATTTTTTTCCGTCTTGTAAAAGGTTATCAAAAGCAACTGACTTAGAAATAGAACCATCATAAAAGAATAAGTCGATATATTTTTGTTTGTCTGTTCCTTCGACAAAATATCTGTAAGGTTGTGATGGATCAATGGTTCCCCAAGAAACATCTTGCCAGTTGTGTTCACCGATTTTATTAATACATTTGGCTTGGTGGGGAGATAAAATTGTAAATTTAACGCCGCAATCAATTAAAACTTCCAGTGTTTGGGCGTCAACTGCAGTTTCAGCCAGCCAAATTCCTTCAGCGTTTCTATTAAAACGCTTTTGAAAGTCTTTTAGCCCCCAAATAACTTGTGTAATTTTATCGTTTTGGTTTGCCAGTGGCATAATAATGTGGTTATAAACTTGTGCTATGGCGCAACCATGGCCATTATATAATTCAATTGAGTTTCTGTCTGCGTCAAGTATTCTTTGGTATGCATTTGGTGCATATTTTTCAAGCCAGCTTAATAAAGTTGGTCCAAAATTGAAACTCATATATTGATAGTTGTTTGAAATTTCAATGATGGAATTATTGCTGTCTACCAATCTTGATGCACCATTTGGACTGTAGCATTGCCAAGTTATTTTTTCGTTCCAGTCATGGTGTGGTGCTGCGCTGTCTTGTATTTCAATTTCTTCTATCCAAGGGTTTTCTCTGGGCGGTTGATAAAAATGCCCGTGGATTGTTAAATATTTTTTATTTTCTTCACTCATCTTCCAACTCTGTAATATCTATTATTTGTTACTGTTTTATTTTTTTTCTTCTTTTTTTATTTTTTTGATTACAACTAAATTTTCAACATCTATCCAAGGGTCGTTAAGCGCTGTTGAAAATACTTTTCCTGTGATTTCAATTTTGTCTCCGCAATCAAGATCGATGTGTTTTTCTGCCATTTCTTTTTTAAGAAATATTTTCATTTCTGATAATGGAATATCATGGTCCATTACATCATCTCTTTGGATTAATATGCCAATATACTTATCGCTAGGTCTTAGTGCTTTTTTGTAATCCAAGCCCAGGGTTGAAAATTTGTCAAATGTTGCTTGCATTTTAATTGTTTTATTTAGGTATTTAGATGGATTATTAACAATGTTTAGCGACGTTGTATTGATTATATTAGAGGTTTGTACGGTTGGTTTTTTGACAGCTTGGCTTGGGGCGCTTGTAGCGTATTGAACCATTCCTAAGCTCATCATAACAACAAAAGATATTGATAATATTATTTTTTTATTCATGTTTTCCTCGATTTTTCTTATTTTCAAAAATAGTTTATCATAATTTTTAGCTATTTAAAATATCAATCTCGCTATCTGTTAGGTTAAGATATTTTATTTGATTTTCAAAAGCCATTTTTTTAATATCTTTTTTTGTTAAAACATTTTGCTTAATTAAATTATGACATATTTCATCAAGGGTTTTTATAGAACCTGCCAGAGTGTTATTTTCATCTTTTCCATTAGGATATATTTTTTTATTGCAGAAAATTATTTCATTGTCAAAATGGGCAATTGGTAAGCTATCGCTGATTAAAAGAATTTTGTCTTTTGGTTTTGTTTTTAAGATTAATTTTATTATATCAATGTTTGTATGTATTAAATCAGCGATAATTTCGCAATAAATATTATCGTTTATCAATCCTTCAAGTGCTATTGAAGGATTTCTGTGGTGAATTGGGTTCATAGCATTAAAATGATGAGTTGTGCCTTTACAGTTTTTTAATGTTTTCCCAACTGAATGACCGGCTTGGGTTATTATATTGTTTTGATTTAGATAATCAATTAAATCAATGTCGTTTTCCGGAGCTATTGTAACTATTTTAATTATTTTTTCATACTTTCCTACTAATTCTTTAAAATTAGTTATTGTCGGAGTTTTGAAAACATTTTTGTCTTGAATGCCTGATTTTTCTTTGCTCAAAAAGCTTCCTTCAAGATGTATTCCAATGATAAAAGTTTCGTTGTTTGGTGTTTTTAGTTGTTCGTTTTTAATTTTTTCAAAAATTGAGAGTTGTTTTTGTATATTTTCGTTGCTTTCGCCGACTAATGTTGGACAAATACCTTTAATATTAAGCCTGTATAGTTTTTTTAAAACTGTTTTAATTTCATCATAATTTCCATAGTTGAAGTTTATACCGAATGCACCATGGGTGTGGTTGTCGATAAATTTTAAGTTATCCACTTTGACTTTTCTCCCAAAATCATTAAATTCTATAAGACATACTATTCAAAGGAATAATATTAATATGTTAACAAATGTAAACAAAAATAGAATAATCCTAAAGAATTATATTTCAAATGTCGTTAATAGTAACATAAATACGAAGGAAAGGTGACAATATGGGATTAGCGGCAAGTCAAGCTCGTTTTCTTGGGTTAACCGCAAGGAAGAGCAATATTGAGTATCAAGGACAGCAGATAAACCAAGCCAGAACTGCATTATCTAATGAAGTTATGGGTTTGTATGAAGAATATAACAGATTGGATGTTCCAACTCCACCTTCTGTTAGTGATTATACTAAAACTACATATACTCTTGATTCAACAAATGAAGGGTATCAAATTGAAAGTTTTTCAAAAATAACTGACGGTAGCCAATATGATGGTTATTATGATGTAGTTTTATCTTACCAACAAGAGGTTGCAAAGGCTTATACTTATCAAGCCAAAGACTGTATTACAACAGTTCAAAAAGATGATGGTGGCAATTATAACTACATTAATTTTCAAATAGGAACAAATACTTATACATATGATGCTAATGATCCTGATAATTCGACAGTAACAAAAATTACTTCTGATTATGAGAAATATCAAGGTTTGTCAACAATTATGCAATCTCAAGGATTAACTCAAGGCACATTTTATATGTACATGATAAATGGTACAGCATATTATACTTCTGAAGATGACTTAAACTCTACTGCATTTGAGGAAGTTGACGGCAAATTAAGATATTATGGTGATTATACGTTTGATTACCAAGGTGCTCAAAAAACTTCTCAAAATGTTCAAGCAAAAGCTGCGCTAACTCAAGATTCAAGCGGTAGATTATCAACAATTCAAATAATTAGTTGTGAAAATGCACCTGAATTAATGAACAATACATATTCAATTACAACAGGAACTTCTGAGGATAATTTAGCTTATACTGATGCAATGAATCAATATTATTATGAAAAAGCTATGTATGAAAAAGAAGTTGAAGAAATAAACAAAAAGACAGAAAAAATTCAAACAGAAGATAAGAGCCTTGAATTGAAATTAAATCAATTAGATACAGAACAAAAGGCAATTTCAACTGAAATGGAATCAATATCTAAAGTTATTGAAGACACAATCGATTCTGTTTTCAAAACTTATAGCGGCTAATAAAAATCAAATTATTCCTTTGTATTTTCCTCTTTTGGACATTGTTTCAAAAGAGGATTTTATTTTAATATGCCCTAAAAAATCGGGTGTTTGTGCCGTTTTCTCCAATTTTGATTTTAATTTGGCGCATACATTTTGGACATCTTCCTTGGTAGTGCGTTCCGTCTTTATTTTTGTATATTCTTCCATATACATTGCAGCATTCAAATAAAATTCCAAGATAAGGTTTTGAATTTTCTTTTTCCATATGTAGATTTTAGCTTCTTAATATGTCTTTAAAATCAGTCTATTGTTGGAATTTTTTTGCAAAAATCTTTAAAAAGTAGTAGAATAAATCGAAACAGTATTATGGAGAAAAACTATACATGGGTTTACATATGCAGGTCATAATAGCATTATTGCTTGGTATTAAGCGTAATGGGCATATATTTATCGGACTTATATTGGGTGTTTTGGTTGGTTTATTTTTCCCAAAAGATTCATATGGTCAAGTTTATTCGATATTAAGTTTTATAGCGCAAGCGTTTATAAATCTTATCCAAATGGTTGTACTGCCTTTGGTTATAAGCGCAATTATTATTGGTGTATCTAATATTGGCGATTCAAAACAACTTGCAAAATTTGGTTCTAAAATGATTTTATATTATGGAATTATAACAGTGCTTGCTGTTTTGGTTGCTGCTGTAATTGCTATTGTTATGCAGCCTGGGGTTAATGCACAAAGTTTAATAAATCCTGATATTATTCAAAATATTCAAGGAAGTGTGACAGAAACAATTCAATATCAAAAAGAAAATATGGTTCAAATCTTTTTAGATTTAATTCCAAAAAATCCTTTTGAAGCATTGGCAAACGGCAATATGATTCCTGTTATTATCTTTGTTTCTGTTTTTGCAGTTGCACTAACAAGAGCGGGTGAAATTTCTCGTCCTTTGGTTTCATTTTTTGAAAGCATTTTTGCTGCCACAATGAAAGTAACTGATTGGATAATGTATCTTGCAGCTCCCGGTATTTTTGCTTTAACTGCAACTGCAGTTTCAAGTTTTGGAGTTGAAATATTTGGAGTTATTTCAAAATATGCAATCGCTATTTGCTTAGCTTTAGCTATTCAATTTCTTATTATTTATCCTATTATGCTTAAAATATTTTCAAAAGTTCCTGTTGGCAAGCTTTATGCTGCAATATCAGAAGCTATAATGGTTGCATTTGGTACTGCCTCATCATCTGCAACATTGCCTTTAACTATTACTTGTTGCGAAAAAAGAGGTATTTCAAATAGGGTATGCTCTTTTGTTCTTCCTTTGGGTGCAACATTAAATATGGATGGTACTGCTATAATTCAGGTTATTGCGGTTATGTTTTTGGCTCAAATGTATGGTATTGATTTATCTCCATTATTGTTGTTTGAAATTGCGGCTCTTGCTATAGTTGCTTCGTCAACTTCAGCCGGTATCCCCGGGGCTGGTATGATAACAATCGCTCTTATATTGAACGGTATTGGATTGACACCGGAGCAATTAGTTGTTGGTTTTTCATTGTTATTTACAATCGAAAGATTTGTGGATATGTTAAGGACAATTTGCAATGTAACATCTGACGCTGTTGTGGCTGCAATTATTGCTGATAATGAAAATGAGTTAAATTACGAATTATTATGTGGAGTTGAAGAAGAAAAGGCACAAGCTTGAATATAAAAGTTATACTTGAAGCAAAATTAAAAGAAAGTTTTTACAAAGAAGGCGTTTTTGAGTATCAAAAGCGCCTTTTAGGACGTGTTGAAGTTATTGAAGTTAATAATATTTTAGAATATATTAAAAATAAGCAAAATTCTTTTTTGATAACCACAGAAATTGAAGGGAAGTCTTTATCAAGTGAAGAGTTTGCAAGAAAGCTTAACGATATAGAAAAAGACGGTTATTATAATGAAATTTTGTTTTTAATCGGTGGCGCTTATGGCTTGGAAGAAGC
>CALURR010000002.1 GCA_944323195.1 Candidatus Gastranaerophilales bacterium | reverse complement strand
TTTAATTCGTTGTATTTTTCGTTTATATCTTGGGCAGCTTGTGCAACATATGTGGCAGATGAGTTTAGTTCATTGTATAATTCTTCAGGAGTTTTATCCGAAAATTCAGAAACCTTAATTGATAATTCTTGTTTTCTTGATAAAATTTGGATTAATCTTGTTAAATAATCAAATGAATATTCAAGTGCTTCCAGGTTTAATAATGAGCTATTGTTATATTGAGTTTCTTGACTTATAGGGAGTGTTAATTCAAGTGAAATTTTTTCTTTATCTGATAGTATTCCGTAGTCAGATGAGCTTAAGGGATAAGTTATATAGCTTCCATTTTTATTTTTAATTTCGTCAATACTATAGTCAATTCCATTTGTTAATATGTGTTGAAAGTTTTGTTTGTCAAAGAGTGTAACTTTTAGTTGATCTTCGTTATCTATATAGAAATCAAATTCAAATGTTGTTGTGCTATTGTTGCCTGTGTAGTTGTTTACAGGTGTAATATCGTATATCAATTTTCCTCCTTGTTGAAATAGAATAGTTTAAATCTTTTGTCTTTTGTATCTAAAATCTTAAAACCGCATTTTTTTAGCCAAATAAGTGCATCAAAATTTTCGAAATATATATAGTTATATAGTTTTGAGTATTTTTGTTTGAAAAACTCAATTTTAGAATAAATATATTTCATTAAATAAAATCTGTTTTTATAAAAATATTTGGAAGACAATAGCCATAGCTGAGCTGTTGAATTATCTATTTCTTTAGCTCCTCCTACTGCAAGGGGTCTATTTTTGTCATCTGCTAAAAAATAGCCTCCCTTTTGACTTAATTGACAAATTTTTATAAATTCTTTTTTGTTTTTAATATAAAAATTTAATTCTTTTTTGTCGCTTTGTCTTAATGTGTCAAATAGTTTGCCCAGATTTTCTTTATTGAATTCTATGCTTTTCATTGCGCTTCAACCTCTTGTAGTGAAATTGTTGCGTTAATTGCTAAAATAGTGAGTGGCAGCGGGTATTTTTGGACTATTTTAATGTTTTTTTGAAGTGCACTATTGGTTAGTGGGCAAAATTCAATATCTTTAGTGTATATTTTTTCAGGGTTATTTATGCTATCATGGCTTCTTGGGTTTTGATTAAGAGTGTTATCATCATTCAAGATAAAAAAATCTTCTCTTGAGTTCAAGATTTTCACCTCAATTTTATTTATAACTTTGTTTAGTCCTAGTGTTCCTTGTGATTCTAAATTTAGAGTTTCAAGTTCAAAATCGTATCGTAAACCTATAAATATATTATTTGCCGGATAAGGTAGTTTTAGGTTTCCGTTTTCATCTATTGTCAGGTCTTCAATTACACCATAATCAGCTAAAACGTTTACTTTTGTATTTTTTAAGTGATTTAAGTTGTTGATTGTATCTGTTTTTTCTTCAAATTTAAAACTTGTTGAGCTATCTAAAAATTTTGAATTCTCAAGCGAGGTTACTACTCTGGAATAAAATCTTTCTATATAGCTTACTTTTTTATTATTAATTTCTCTTTCAACCACAAAATAGGCTATGTCTTCATAATTTTCCCTAATTACAGCTACGCTTTTAAATTTTCCTTGTGTAGTATGAGTGTGCCAAGCTGCAATTTTTTGTGTCGGATTATATGTTAGTGCACATAAATTCCCATCATCCATTACACACCAGAGAATTCTGTTTGGTTCTTTTGAATATGCCATATCTATTATTTTTCTGCCTTCAAATAAATGCGAAGCAAAAAGCGTCAATTCTTCGCCGTCATATGAATCAGATAAATAATCATATCCTAAATTTCTTAAAATATTGCCGCCTGATTGCACAAAAAGAACCATTGAGCCTGATACTACAGGCTTGATTTTTGAGGAACCATAATAAGATTGTAGTTTTGCATATGGTGAATTAGATGCGCTCATAACGCCGTCTGAACCGTTTGCAGACCATTCGGCGTTTGTCGTCATAACTATTAAATTATCAAGCGGGATTAAATGTTGAATATTGTTTGCTGTGTTGTCATAAATTGACATTGTGATTGCATCAGTTGCATTTAAGGGTCTTGAAACATTGAAATTGTCGTTTGTTCCTGTTTGACTCATCCATATTGTCTGGGGTGATTTATCTGACGCGGCATAAATTTTTCTTTGTTGAAAATAGCAAACACATGATGGGTTTTCGTTTTCAAAAGGGTTTGTGTGAGTTGGTGCACAGCTTGATAAATCCGGCTCTATATTGTTGTCTTTAAATGATGTTGTATTTGATGTGCCTACATATCCATATACTCCATTGACGCTTCTGTAGACATTATACTCACATGCATTTTCTACAGCGCTCCATGAAATTGTTATATATTCCGATGTAGTCCAATATGCTTCTAAGTGCCCTACGACTGATACTGCGCTGCTTTTTGAGCTTTCTTCAAAGCTATCTTTATGAACTGCTGTTACAACATAACTATATGTTGTTGTATTTGATGAAGTTGAGCCTGTGTAGCTTGCTTTGACGTTTGTTGGAGATTCTATTGTTGCTTTGAAATTTATTTCTTCTATTCTCCAATCGTCATTTCCATATCTTGAAAGATTGTATGGTTTGAAGTTGCTGCATGTTAAGGTTATTACATCTGCTTGTTGGCAGTAATCAATATTGAAAATATCATTTTCGCTGTATGGGCTTTCAATTTCATAAATTGTGCTGTCTTTTAATACATAAGATCCATCTTTGATTACTCTAATATATTTATCCCCAAATTCTAATATGCAGTTTTCATTTAGGTTAAATGTAAATGGGATTAATCTTGTTTTTTTATCTGAATATTTTGTTGTTTCAAGGTATTCTAATCCCGGGCGATTTACAACACATCCTTCTTGCATAATAAGTCCGTTTTTTAAATCTTTTAAGCCAAGATTATATTGTTCTAAGTCAACCCTGCCTTGAAGCGATGGTGATAGTATACCTTTTGAAAATGAATTTTGACATACTCTTATACTCATTTATTTACCCTCTGGAATCTAAATATGTTAATTCGTCATCTATTGTTTCAATTCCTTCTTGTGCATTTAATACTTTTGCTCTTTTTATTAATTGGTTATATTTTTCATATGCAATTTCGCCTTTTTGCATGCTTCCTACTAAAACATTTGCGGTAAGTGATGCAAGATAGTAAGCAAGTGCCATTGAAAATTCGCAAGAAAAAAATATTTCTTTTTCGACTCGTCTTGTGTATCTTAAAACTGCATTTTGTGTGTTGCATAAAATGACTTTTTGTCCGTTAGATAGTGAAGAAATTGAATATTTATCTATTTTATATGTATTTTTTTCGAATATATCGCGTGCACAAATGCAATCATTGGGGTAATTGTAACAATATTTATATTGAAATTGCGAAACAGGCGTTTCGCAAAGTGCAAGTTCTTTGAATGTGGAGGCAAAATTCCAGTCGAAATCCTTTAAGACATAATCTCTGGCTAGTTCATAGTAATTGTTTAATAAAATAGCACGATTATCTGTAGAATTAGTATTTTCTAACGGCATTGATACACCCAGAATATTGAGTGTTATGTTAAAAATTTGAGCCTTTGATTGTGTCATTTAACCTCCTTTGTACCAATTTTTTGAAACCCAGTTTGTTGAGCCAAGGTAATTAATAGCTTTTGAATATAAATTTGAGTTATAGCTGTCTGTGCTTATGTTTGCACTTGTTAGATAGTCATTTGCTTTATCAAGATATTGTTTAGAAATTAAATCGTATTTATCTTCGGTTTCTTGAGCTTCATTGTTTGCAAAATCAATTGTGTCTTGAAAGTTCATTAAACTGGTATCTGAGTTAATATCAAAGCCCATTGCTCCTGCTTGAGCCATTTGTTCGCTTGCTTGTCGTTGACCTTCAAGTTTTTGCTTTCTCGATTCTTCAATTCCTAATTGTCTTTGATAACTTGCTTCGTTTGCTGAATTTTTTGCATTTGCTATTGCAACTTGTGTTCTGTATTCTTGGGTTTTAGCATTGTCATAAAGTCCAAGTACGCTTGAACCTGCGCTAAAAACCATTTCGCCTGCTTTTAGGGTGGTTTCTACAATTGTTGGAACGCACATTTTATACTCCTTTTTTACATTTTAAAAAAAGTGGGCAAATTGCCCACTTGAATTTAGCTATAGAGAGTTGTTTTCATCTGCTGCTATGACGCCTGCAGTAATTTTACCTGTTGTTTCTTGTGTTCCATCAACGCTGTAAACAATTCTCATATAGCCTTTATTTCCTTTGGGGAGGTAGCTTATGGGGAATCTTTTGCCTGATTTTAGTTCTGCTAATTCAAGAGTCGAAGTTGCTAATTCTTCGTTTGATGAAAAATCTTCAGTTTCGCTTGTTTGAATTTTTACTGTTAATGAGGTTAAATTAGAAAAATCACTTACAACTTGAATAAGCAATGGTACAAAAGAAACGTCGCCTTTTCCAAAACAAACTGTATTATCTGAATTAATAGAACCTGTTGTAATTGCTTGATTATCTGAAAATAAATTTTGTGAATCTAATAGCATTTGTATCTCCTTTTATGCTCCTGTAACTCTTTTTTCATCATTTCTTAACTGATCTGCACATTTAACCGGAATGCCCAAGAATGAAACGATTGGTTTTCCTGCAAAGTTTTCAATAGAAAGATTTACGTTTGCTTTATTAATTGCTTGGAAGTGTAGATATGTTTCAATTGTTTCGTTGCAATAAATTACAGTGTTGCCTGTTTTAGCAAAGCGTTTAATTCTATGATATGCTTGGATCATTAATTTGATTAAATCTGCGGGGTTTTCGCCATCAAGTTCCGTAACATCTATATTTGCAATTCTGGCGGTTGAGCGAAAATCTCTTACTGTCATCCCTATATCCCATTTGAAGTGATCACGGTATACTTCAAACATATTGCCATTAGCATCTGTTGCTGTCTGAGCACCCTTGTTTTCGTGAATTAAGCCCATTTGTGAGCCTTTTGGATATAATAAATGAGTGTGTAAATCGCCCCAAGTTATAAACCAAATTGAAGTATTTTTAGAGCCTGATCCTCCGGCATCTAATACCCTATAGCCAATTGAATTTTTGTCGTTTGAAATTTTGTTGTAGCGTACACTAAGACCGTCAAAGCCGGCTGGGTTTGTTGCTTTTGAACCGTAGAATATATTTTCTTGAACGGTGTTATTCATTGATTCTAAAAATGCTTGTGCTTCGTTCATTCTAAATTGGTCAGTATCACCTTCAAGGTCGGCAAGTGATTTATCAACTTGTGAATAAACCTCAAGCATTCCTGTAGTATCTGTAATTTGTGTATATTCGCCTTTTGAAGCTGATACACCTTGATAGAATTTTCTAAATTCTACTTCCGGCAAGCCGTTTCTTACGGTTGTTTTGTGAGTTGAGCCTTCGTTACATTCTCTAACAACGGCATCTTCAATCAATACGTTTGATTGTGCTAATAAATCTACTATTGTTGTTGCAATTTTGCCATTTTCTTTTTGTGCAAATTTGTCTTTTAATGTTAAATAAGTATTTCCAACTGTAGCCATTTTTTCTCCTTTTTACTATTCTCTTGGTCCATATAAAATTTGAGCAGGTGTAAGCTCTTTAACAGCAGGTGCACCTTTGTATGAAAGATTGTCTTCTTTTGATAGTTCGCCTATTTTATAGAACATCTTTATCATTTCAGGGTGATAAATTAAGCCGGTAGAATTTAAAACCTCTTTTAATTGAGGGCTGGCAAATTCACTGTAGGCATTGTTTGCTGTTTGCATATATTCTTTTAGCTGTTGAGAATTTGCGCTTGGAATATTTCTATCTTTTTTGAAAAGTTCTGTATATTTTGTTGTATTTTTTTCTTGCATTGTTCTTTCGTCAATTTTGTAAATTTCTTTTTGTTTTTTTGACATTTCAAGTGCAAGTTCCAGCAACAAATCCAGAGAGTCTTGAGATAGATTCAATTTTTTTGCAATAGGAATAAGTTTGCTTACCAATTCATCATCTAAGTCAAATTCATCATCAGCTAAAAATTTTGAAAAATTGTAGTCATCTGTTAATTTGATGTTTTCATTTGTATTGTCTTGTAAACAATAATTGCTTTGTAAATTTTCTTGCATTTTTATCCTTTCTATGTGGTATAATTATTCCTAAGAGGAGTTATTTGATTTTTATGAAAAAGAATTTTATTATTGCTTTTGTATTTGTTGCTTTTATTTCTTTGATTTTTTGCGGTGTTTCCATTGCTCAGACTGATTTTTCAAAGGCTTTAAGAACCTGTGAAGCATACAGACAAGACGGAAGCATTACTCATAACGGAGAAGTTTTTAACTTGACAATTACTCTGGACAAATCAAGAAATAAGTGTGTGTATAAAGAAAAAATTTATCAAGGTAAAAAATATCAAATGTTAACTTGTAACTTTGATAGTGGTCAACTTCCTGCTATGGCTGATTCAATGGATAAGTTTACAAATTACTATAAGAAAGAAATTGCAAAAAATAAGATTTTTGAAGCAAAAATGACAACTAATGGTGAAGTTTTCCAAAAATATCTTGCAAATCCTAAGTATTGTACAATTACTCACTCAAAGAATTAATTAAGTTTTTAAAATAGTTGGTTTTGCTGTTTTTTGTATTTAAACTTTTAAAAATTTCAATACGTTTTTTGATTAGCTCAACTTGATTTTCAAAATCAAGTTTTGAGTTTTGGGAAATATAATATCGAAAATCGTTTTCGACCTGTTTGATAAATTCAACAATTTGCTCTTCATTTTTCAATTTAAGACATTCTATTCCGGAATTAATTAACATTATTGTGTCTTTAATGTAATTTTTTTTGTATGTATTTAATTCAGATTGGATTTTTTTAAAATATGTAATATCTTCTTTTGAAAGTTTGTTGTTTGTATCCAGTTTTAAATTTAAAAATTTTTCTTCATTACTTAAAATCAAATTCCTTAGTTCAAGAAAGTATTTCGGATTGGTTTTTGTTTTTGTTTCTTGTTGAATATAGTCACTATCTTTCGAATTTAGCGCTTTAATTATTTTTTCATTGTAATTCTTTATTAAATTTGTTTGTTCTTTTTTATCTATGTTCATCATCCCGCAATACCATGAAATTGCGCATAATCCCCTGTTATAGACTTTATCTGTATAGGTTTTATTGGCTTTATTTATTGATATTGCTAGTGTTGTATTTGTAATTATGTTTTTATAAACTTCATCTGCCCAGATAGCAACTTGTGAATAGTAGTGTTTTTTTATTTGATAAATTAGTTCGTTTTTCTTTTCTTGAATTATTTCATCTAAATTTTTAATATCTACATCATCACATAGCTTTAAAACATCGTTATCAAATTCTTCAATAACATTCATGGCTTCATCAATTGCTTCTTTTGAGGTTAGATTAACATAGCCTTTTTCTTTTGAATATAATAGTTCATTTATTAGATTGTCTAGATTGTTTATGAATTCAACATTTCTAATACTTTTTGCTAAATTGTTCATTGTTATACCTTTATATTATTCCAAATCTTGCTAATAAATCGCTTCCAAAAGAATCAACTCCGCCCATATTTTGTACAATTTGACTTCCTTCTTTTGCAATTTGCATTTGAGTTTGTTGGTTTTGTGTTTTTAAGGTTTCTTTTCGTATTTTGTCCATTTCTGTTTTTGAAACCAGTTGAGATGGCGAAATATTTGCAAAAGTAGCATAGTCTTCAATTATTTTTTCGGCATTTAGTTTTTGTTTTAATATTGGGTCAATTGAATTTGCTATATTTGAAACAAATGTTGTAAACCTTTCCATACTCGAAATATTTGCTACTTTTTGCGCTTGAGCCAGAGTTGAAACAAATTCTATTTGGAATTGTGCATTGGAATCATTCTTGTTTAGGGGTTCTAAAATTCCTGTTTTAATTTCTTCGTCGTATATCCAAAAAAGAATTTGTTTTAAAGATGTATGAATTTGTTCTAAAAGAGGAGATAAAAGCACCATTTTCTCTTCTTTTAATTCATTAACTTCTGTTGCTGTTCTTCCTCTTTGCGCTGTTGATAAAATCATTGCAAATAAGTCATTATAAAAATGTTCTTTTATAATTTGTTTTAGTTCATCTTTTTCTGTTTTTAATTCCAATATTCTTGGATTAACTTCGTAAACAGGGCTTATTCCTCTGCCGTTTTCGTCTTCTTCAATATAAGCACCAGGTACATCTGCTAATTTTTTGTTTTTTAAGCTGGCTGGACCCTTGTATGCCGGACATACTATTTTTTTAACTGCTTTAGCATACTCTTTTACCATTGTCATTAATTGTTTAACATCAGCTAAAGCACAAATTCCCGGGGAATCTTGGGGGTAGTCAAAGTCGTTAGTGAAACCGGATTCAAAAACAACGTAGGGAAATTTATCAAATCCTTTTACGGATAAAAATTCGTTTTTGCTTGATAATATTACAACTGAAATATATTTTGCAAAACGAGATGATAATCTTTTTTCTTTGTAGTATTTATTTTTTTCAACAAAATGAATAACTTCAAAAAGTTTATATGGATTATTTTCAACTGTCTCAACAATCTCATCGGGACAATTTTGTCCATAATTTTCGTATATGTTTTTAGCTGTTTCGCTATAAACTCGGCAGAACGTATCTACTTGTCCTTGGGCATTTTTTGCATAGTAGTATGAGCCAATGGGTAAAACCCTAAAATTAACAACACTTTCATAATCCGATTCAAGACCCATTGCGCTAAATCCAAAAACGCCTAATTGCTTGTAAATTTCAGGTAAACATTGATAGAAATTTGAGCTGTAGAGAATTTTTCTTGTAAGTTCTTCTTGTGTGTGACACCATTTTTTAAAATAAAAGTTATTTTTGTTTTCATTATCGTCAACTGTTGTTTTAAACCAACGGGTTGTAGGGCTTGTTGCGCCGCTCATCATACCGGATGAGAAATTTCTTAGTGCAATTAAAGGTGTTGAATCTATTATTTTTTTGCTTTTTGGAATTGGTTTTCTTATGTTTCTTGTGAGAAATTGAGTGCTTCTTGGAAGAAAGTAGTCTGATAATTCTTGTAAATCCGGTTTTATTACGTTAAAAATTTCTTCCAGTTCGTGTTTTCTTTTTTGAAAATATTCAACAGTATAAAAACTCATTCTATTCTCCTAAAAGTGTTTTTTTGTCGTTGTTTTGTGAATTTTCAAGTCCTGTTGGGGAAGTTTTAATGTTTTGGTTGTAGCCTTTTTTAGCGCTTGCATCTTGACTTTTTTTAGTTAAAGATGCGTCAGCTTCGTGTCTTTGTACTTTTTCTTCAACTTCAGGGATTGATACATCTGGTGATTTTTGAATAAAACACATTTTATTTCTCCTTTCTTAGTCAAACGGTTCGAATTCTGCTTCAACATAGCTTTCATTGTTATTATTGTATGGATTGTATTGGTTTAAGCAGTAATTTATTGCATAAAGTGCCATCATTGCGCAATCGGCAAAATCAGGGCTTTCATTGTTTTCTTTTCTTAATTCTTTTTTATCCTCAATGGCTATTAAACCATTTGGTTTATAGACTTTTTTAATATATTCAAGTTGTCTTATTGTGTTTTTGTCGGTTAATTTTAAATAACCTTTTTCAAGAAAATCTCTTAAGGCTAAATATCCATCTGCTCTTGCATTTAGAGCATATTTTGATATTGCTTTTTTTGCTCCTCTGAAACCGATTGCATTTGGAATTATTTTTTGAATACTTATCCAAATCGGGTATCCTAAGCCATCAGCGTCCATTATTAATAGCTTTGGCATCCATGTTGAATAAAGACTGATTATTTTACCTTTTGTTATATCGGTGTCTGCTTCAGACCAGCTGTTTGTGTATTTTTCAAGCCATATATTTTGATTTTCTTGTACAAAATATTTTGCAACACATAAGTCAGCCCCTGAGGCTGATAAATCAACACTCATTACAGAATTAAACATAAAACTTTCATCTTTTTCATATTCCAAATTTATGGCTTCGTCAATCATTTTAGAGCTTAGCAGGTATTCATTGTTGTTGTTTAGCGGATAGCCAAGCCATATATGATTATAATCGTTTATGTTGGTTTTTTTAGAAATTTCTGCTTCTTTTAAAATTTTTTCGTCAACATAGGGATTATCAAAATAGCAAATGTTGATATGCAGGCAGTCATCTCTTTTTGCGCAAAAGTTATACACAGAGTCAAATCTTGTGTATCTGTTCATTGTGAATATTATTACTGAGTTCTTTTTTCTGATTGTCGGAACAATAATATCCAGGGTTGCTTTTGCGATTGATTGGGCTTCATCTATCCATAAAATATCAACTCCTTCAAGTCCTTTGATATTAACTTTCCCTTGTTCTCTGAAGCCTTTAAAAAAAATCCTTGAACCGGTTTTTTTGTGGATTAAAATATCTCTTTTGATGTCATATATAAGTTTATATTTTTCAATTAAATCTAGAAAAACGGTCTTAACAGATTCGTTAATCGAATTTTGAATTTCTCTTCCGCAGCAAACTCTAACGTGGCGCATTTCCATAATATAGAGCAAAAACCTTGCCACGCTTTGTGTTTTGCCTGAAGCTCTGCCGCCTTCTAATAGAAAATAACTATAGTTATTGAATTTAAAAATAAAAGGATATAATTTTTGTGGAATGTTTAAAATTTCCGGTAATATTAAATCCATTATTTTAGTTGAAATCTTCTCCTATATTTAATTTTAATTGAGTTCCATCTATCATAATTTCTCCCATTTTAACAACTGTTCCAATTTCAAGATTGTTTTGTGAGTATAATCCTGCAATTTTTGCTTTGTTTTCAACTGCCCTTAAGGCAGCTCCAATGTTTGGGTTTCCATTTTTATCCAGACAGTTTAGGGCAATGTTTTTTAGTTCATCAAATTCTTCTATTGCTTTATTTTGATTGTAGCTTTCATGTTTTTCGTTAATTTTAAGTGTATTTTGTGATTCAAATTGAATTATTTTATTTTCATTTTTCATACATCAATCTTTTTAACAAGAGCTTTATTTCCGCTAAAATCACAGGCATATTGCTTTAGGGCGATTATTTTCCCATTTTTCTTAATTTCTTTATTTATGCCATATTTAAAGCCTGATGGTGCTTTATATTTGTATTTAAAGCCTAACATAGTTGAAACTATTTCTTTTTTGTATTTTTCTTTAATTCTGGTAACGCCGCCAGAGTAGAAATATTGTTCAATAAAAGAGTTTGTCTGGGTGTCAAAAAAAGATAAAAGAGCTATATTTTTGTTGCATATTGGGCACTTTGCAAGATAAATTCTTCTGTTTGTATAGTTATCTTTGTCTAGCAAAAACCATATATCCTCTGCTGAAAATACGCTGTTACAATGGCGCACAGTTTCTCCTCCTTTATTTTCGTCAGCCTCGTTTCTCTATCCAAAATGGGATGATACAAATTTGAATTGTCCGAAAATCTATATTCTTAGAATAACATATTTTTTGAAAAAAGCTCGTTTTTTGGCTGTTTTTTGGAAGGTCTTACAAATTTTTTGCATTTTTCTTGCTATTTTTTTATGTTTAATTTATAATATTTTAGCGCATATTATAAATAAATATGGCGGGTGTCGCCAAGTGGTTAAGGCCCCGGATTGTGGTTCCGGTATTCATGGGTTCGATCCCCATCACCCGCCCCATTTAAATTTGGCACTTTTAAAGTGCCATTTTTTGTTGTTATATTTGCATTTGAATGGGTTCTAAGGTTATGGTTTCTAAGGCTAGTTTGGTAATTATTTTTAATATTTTGCAAGGCTTTAAATGTGTCTTTTAACTCAATAGTTAAGTTTTTACCGTCAAATTGTATGGATTTAGTAAGAGTTGTAACAATCAACTTCTTTTCCTCTGTAGTTGCTTTTAAAAATAACTCTGGCAACATTTCACTAAATTTCAATAATTCATCGATTTTGTTGTAGATAAATTTTGAACTTAAATTTGTATTATCTAATTTAATTAATAGTTTATCTTTTTCTTCCTGCCATTCTTTATTCATTAAAACTGCTTCTTCCTTTGATATTCCAGCAGGGATTTTATTTTCCAATATTGCAATATAATTCTTTTTAATTCGATCTGACAATACATTTATTTGTTTTGTAATTTCTGCTCTTGTATTTTTTTCATACGAGTTGAACTCTTTTAAATAGTCTTTTGCGAGAATCTTTAGTCTTTCAATTTGCTTACGCCCTAAACAAATTGTATTTAATACATTAGCAAAAGTATTGTCAAAAAATTCTTCTCTGTAACTTTTTAGTTTTTTATGCCTGTTTTTTGAATTTGAGCAGTGATAATATATGTAATGTCCTTTTTTGTTTTTTCCGCGTTTAAATTCAGCTGTATAGTAACAGCCACAGTCTGCACATTTGATTAAACCTGTATAAGCAAATTCAACATCATGTTTTTTGTTTTTATCGATAGATTTGAACATATCTTGTACTCGATAAAATAACTTTGTATCAATAATTGGAGTATGTGTTCCTTCATATTCAATACCTGCCCAATCAAACTTTCCGATATAAAATTTATTGTGCAATATATGCTCTAATTTTCTTGCAGGATATTTTTCGCCTGTTTTAGGATGTCTAAATCCTTCTTTGAACAGTTCTTCTCCTAAATTTTTATAGGAGTACATTCCTGTTGCATATAATTCAAAAGCACGCTTAATATATGGTGCGTTTTTTTCATCAATTATAATCTCATTTATTTTACCAGTATTTGAATTCTTTTTAATGTTTAAATACCCAATTGGAGCTTTACATGGCATTCTTCCGCTTTGAGCAATCGTTTTCATATTTTCTTTAGTTCTGTATCTTATTAAACTTAATTCATATTCTGCATTACACATCATCATATTGCGCATGTAATCACCTTCGATTGTGTTTGCATTTATTTCAGTTGCTGATAATAATAAAATTCCATGTCTTAGTAACATTGGACGGATTACCCCATGGTAATCCACATTAAACCTTGAGAGCCTGTCTATTCTCCATACTATAATTGCGTTTATGCCATTTTTGGCATTGTCGCAATATTTAATCATTTTTTGAACTTCTGTTCTGTTTAAATCTTTTGCACTTTTCCCTTCTTCAATATATGTTTGAGCTATAAAATATCCCTCATGTATTGCAAATTCTTGACATGCTTGAATTTGCGTTTTGATACTAAAGCCATATTTTTTTTGCTCCTCTGTTGATACTCGACAATAAATTACCGCTTTTTTCATATTTATATTTTCCTTTAAACTTTATAATCTTTCACGCTATTACAATTGTTATAATTTAGTTCTCTGGCTCTAATTTTTATAAAAGTCAAGCCAAAAGTTAACAATTCTGTATCATCAATTTCTGGCAATATTTGACCGTCATCTTTAAAAATAATGTTTAAATGGTCATTTTGTTTTTTATTATTTTTCAAAAATTTTTCTCCCGATTATCTACGGTAAGAGCAATAAAAAAGCTCCCGACATGTTATACTAGAAATTTTTCTTAAAGTTATTTTTAGGGAGCCTTGTATTATTTAGATATTTATTTAGTAACACTGTTAAGGAATCTATGCAGATTTGCAGTTGATGTGTTGTATTGTCTTGCAATTATTGTTTTAGGTACTTTTAGTTCAACCAATTTAAGAATTTCATCTTTGTATTCATCTAGTTTTGATTTTCCCTTGCCTTTTGGTCTGCCTAATTTTACGCCTTGTGCTTTTTTTGATTGCAGTGCTTCTTTTGTTCTTAAACTGATTAAATCCCTTTCAATTTGTGCTACAAGAGCAAAAATCGTTGTTGTAACAGTTGATGTTATTGATTTATCATTATTTGAAAAATCTTCTTTGATTGAATACAAAATAATGCCTTTTTGTTTTGTTATATCAATAA
>CALURR010000001.1 GCA_944323195.1 Candidatus Gastranaerophilales bacterium | reverse complement strand
TAAAGACCAATACCGCCAACTTAGAACTACCTATGGTGGTTTAAGTGTAATGCTTTTAAGTGTTAAACCTGAAGGTGAAGCCGCTGATATTTATTATCGAACTTCTGAAGATGTATCTTTAAATAAGCGCAAAGAAGCAACGCAATTTGGTTGTTTTGGTAGAACAAAAGCAATTAAACAAATATTTAGTGAAGCTAAAAGCTGGATAAAATTATATGATGGTTATAAAGAAAAAGACCCTCAAAATGAAAAAGAAATTGCTTCAATATTAAATAAACTAGGATAAATATAATTAATAAATTTATAAGAATTTAATGTTAAAACCGAGAAATGATGATTTTTCTCGGTTTTAATGTATTATATGTTTAAATTATATCATTGATGTTATCTTAACTTCTTTTTCTCTTTCTTTCATAATTTTTGCTCTTTTATTTCGATAAAGCATATCGCAAAAAGCTTCAATTCTTGTAATAAAACCGGCTTCGCCTGTGTGCTCGTCAATTGTTAGGTTTAATAAAGGCTTATTAAAGTTTCTTGATTTTCTTTTAATATCTTCAACCATTAAACTATCAGGTCCGCAACCAAATGCAGTTAATGTTATAACCCCGTCTATTTTATCGTCTTGCAGATAGTGTCCGGCACACCCTGTCATTTCGTGTTGATTTGCCCAGTATAAGGTTGAATTTAGGGAATTCATTCCGCCTTTTAATTGTTCTTGTGTTAGTTGATATGCGTTATATACTCTAACATCCATTTTTTCAAGTTTTTTAATAATATCCATACAAGTTCTTTTGTCATAGATATTGTATCCATGTCCAATAAGAGCAATGCTGATTGGTTTATCAGGTTTTTTAGGAGGAATAATAACTTGACCTTTTTTTGCATATTTCATGGCATCATCAAAATCTAATCCATTTTGAACCATGACATTAAAATTATTTTGCACAATAAATCCGGCGTTTTGTGCTTCTTTAATGGTTTGAGCGTCTTTAATATCATATTGATTAGCAATTTCAGTTACAAAATCAATAAGATTATTATTTTTTTCTGATTTATCAAGTGTTGCTTCTATTATATTAAAATCACCTTTTACAACATTTCTGATTAAGTCGGGAAGCCCTCTGATTTTAGAACAATTATAGATTTTAGGCGCAATTGATTGTATGGATGGCACAAAAATATTTTTTATACCTTTGTCGATTAAATTTAGAACATGTCCAACATAAACTTTTATAGGCAGGCATGTTTCTGTTACAACTAAAGAAGCACCATCAGAGATTGTTTTTTTTGTTGTTGAGTCAGAAAGAACTATTTCAATTCCAAGTTTGGTAAAAAAGCCATACCAAAAGGGAAAATAATTGTAGTATGACATTGCCTTTGGAATTCCAATAATTTTTTCTTTATTCATAAAATTTACCTAAAAATCTATTACAGCTTAATAATACACTAAACAAAATAAAATAAAAAACTTAATATTTGTTACTTTTTTTAAAGAATAATGTCAATTTTATAAAATTTTAGTTTTAATATAATACATAAGGGGAAAATAATGTCTTTTCAATATATAAATCCGTATTTGCGAAATATTTATCAGCAACCTGTTGTATTTAGTCAGCCAAATTTATATCAGGCACCTGTTCAGCAATATGCATTTAATGGCGTTCAAAATCCTATAAGTGCAAGTTTTTATAATCAAAATACACTTTTCCCTTATAGTCCCTTTTATGTGCCACAAGTGAATACAAATTATTCAAAAATCGCACAGACAAAATCGCCTAATGGTGAGGATTTATTTTTATATCAGTTAAAAAACGGGCAAAAAGTTGCAATAATTCCAAGAAAAAATGAAGCAACAATCGTAAAGACTTTTTTAAATGGTGGCTCGATGAATGAAACAGATTCTGTTAGGGGAATTAGCCATTGTATTGAACATTGTTTATTTAAGGGTTCGTCTAAATTAAACGATGGTGATGTCTTTAGGCTGACAAGCTTGATGGGAGCATCAACAAACGCTTCAACGGATTTTGCTCAAACTGATTATTATATTAAAGCTCCTTTCATGAATGAAAACAACTTGGCTAGAACCATTCAAATCCAAGGCGATATGATTTCTAACCCTTCTTTTGATGCGCAGGCAATTGAATCAGAAAAAGGCCCGATTTGTTCTGAAATATCTATGATTAATGATGTTCCAACAACTATAGCTTTTGATAAGGCAATTAGAAATTTATTTCAAATTGATTCCAATTCGCATAACCTTGTAGCAGGTTCAATTGAAACTGTATCGAATTTAACAAGAGATGATATAGTTAATCATCATAAAACATATTATTCGCCTTCTGAATTATTTACAGTGATTGTAGGTGATGTTAATCCTGAAAAAACAATTGAAGAGGTTAGCAAAAATTTCACATTGCCAAAAGAAGGTATGTTTGATGGTTTAAATAAAGTAAGACAAGAATTAATCCCTATAGAAAAGTCAACAAGAACAGATATAAGGTCTTCTAAAACTAACTATACTACGTCCATTATTGCTTTTGCAGGGCCAACCCCTAAAGATGCCAAGGATTTTATTATTTTTGATGCAATAAATTATTATTTAAGCAGCTGCTCAAGTTCTTATTTAAAAACTTCTTTAGAAAAAATGAATGCTGCTTATGATTCCAGTTTGCAAAAAGTAGGTTTAAATAAAGATGATCCTTATGCGGTTATGAATATGCTTATTTCAAATCCTAATGAAGAACAGCAAGCTTTGGATTTATTTTATGACGCGGTTTTAAGGCTTCAAACAACTCCTTTAAGTGATGATGAAATGACTTCTATTCAAAACTTTATTAAAAAAGATTTTGAAATACAAATGTGTGATAGTGAAAACATTTGCAATTTATTGGGTAAGTGTTTATTGGATGATTCTGTTGATTTGTTTGCAAATTATAAGCAAATTGCTCAAAGTATAACAAAAGAAGACATAATGAATTTTGCAAAAAAATACTTCGACTTAAATAAAGCCTCTATTGTTGTTGTTCATCCAAATAGCGTAAGCGCTGATGATATTCAAAGAAACTACCAAAATTCAAAATATGTAAGTAAAACAAATTTTTCAAACAAGGCTTCAAGCATTGTATTTAGCGGAAATAGAAAAAGCATAGCAAATAATGTTGAACAGTATACAATGCCCAATAATACACAATTGACTTTAAATAATACAAATTCTAATTTATGTGTGTTTAACTGGAGTGTTAATACTCCTCCTGTTAAGCCTAAAAACCCTAATATTCCTGCTGTTTTAAGATATATGTTCCAAAAAGGAACCAATTATAAAAATCAAACAGAATTAGAAAGATATAAAGAATTAAATGGTATTGATGCAGATGTATATGTTAATGGCAAAAGTATTGAGATAAATGCAAACTGCTTGCCTTCAGAATCTGCAAAAACTTTGGCATTGCTTAATGAATTAATGTATAATCCAAATTTTACTCAAAGTGATTTTGAAGATGCTAAAAAATATGTTAAAGATACTCTAAAGGCAAGCCAAAAAGATGCGGGTTCTAATTTGTTAGATAGAGTTTATCCTGGATTTTTCCCAACTGAAGCTCAAAAATTAAAAAGAATTGATGAGCTTACTCTTGATGATATAAAAGAGTTTTGGGCTGCATTGTTAAGTCAGGCTTCTTCATCTTTTGTTGCTACAATGCCAATGGACAGGTATCCTTTTTTGAAAGACACTGTTGTGGAGTATCAAAAAACTTCTGCGGTTAATTTTAAAACCAATGTTCCAAAATTAACACCTGTTTTTCAGGAAAATCCTCAAGAAACCATTGTTTATGATACCGATGATTTAAATCAAGCTCAAATTTGCAAATCTTATATTTTTCCTATGACGGGTAATATTGAAGATGAGGCTAAGTTTGAATTAGTTAATACAATTTTGGGCGGTAGCCCAAGTTCAAGATTATTTAGCGATTTAAGAGAAAAGCAAAATTTAGCATATAGTGTATCATCTTCAATTCAATCTTTTGAAAATACAGGCATTTTGACTTTACAAATACAAACAACAACTGACAATAAAGAACAAAATGCAATAAGTTATGATAATGTTGAAAAATCTCTTGAAGGGTTTAAAAAACATACTGATTTATTATGTAATGAATTGGTTACTGATGAAGAATTGCAAGCTGCCAAGATGAAATTAAAACAAAATTTAATCGGACAATGTCAAAATCCCCTGTCAGAAACACAATTACTTGCTATGAATGCATTGGAACCCTATGGTATTAATAGAATAGATAAATATTTTGAAGCCATAGATAAAATAACTAAAGAAGATATTCAAAAAGCAGCTCAATATATATTTTCGTATAAACCTACAACATCAATCTTGGCAAGCGAAGATACAATAAAAAATCAAATGAGTTATTTGGAAAAACAAGGTGTTATTCTAAAAGCAGAAAGTTAAGATTGTAGATATTTTGCTTTGATATTGTAAAATATTAATTATGTCAAAGTTTTTAAATTTAAAAAAATATCTGGATAAAAAAAATTGCTTAAAGATAATTTGTGGTGCAAATAATGAAGATTATGATGAAATAAAAAAAATAGTTGCGCTTTATTCTAAAGCAGGATGTAGATTTTTTGATATAAATGCTTCTTATGAAGCTTATAATTCTTCTTTAGAAGGTTTGAAATTTTCAAATTGTTTGGATGATAATCATTTTATTTGCATTAGTGTGGGTGTTGATGATGATGTTCATTTTAGAAAATGTTTGATTGATGAAAAAATATGCAATAAATGTGGACTTTGTGCAGACAATTGTTTGCAAAAGGCAATTAGTGATTTTAAAATTAATGAAAAAAAATGTATAGGATGCGGCAGTTGCATGGAAAATTGTCCAAGTGGCGCGATTTTATCTTATCAAACCGGAAAAGATTTTAATGAATTTAATGATTTGTTTTTAAAAGTTGATTGTGTTGAATTTCATATTTCAAGCTCGAATATAGATGAAATAAAGGCAAAATGGCAAAATTTGATTTCAAGTTTTGACGGTTTAATTTCAATTTGTATTAATAGGGCTATTTTTAGCGAAAAGAGCATGTTAGAACTTATTCATTATTTAATTAAAACCCATCCTGATATTATGATTCAAGCAGATGGAAAATCTATGAGCGGTTCTTGCGATGATTATAATACTACACTTCAAGCAGTTGCATTTGGGGATTTGCTGAAAAAGACGCAGATAAATTGCCCCATTTTTATTTCAGGTGGCACTAATTCAAAAACAAAGGAATTGTTAAATATTTTATCTGTCGATATTGATGGAATTTCTATTGGCAGTTATGCCAGAAAAATTGTAAAAGATTATATTGAAAGAGATGATTTTTGGAATAATAAAGATGTTTTTTATGCGGCTTTGGAAATAGCAAAGAAATTTGTATACAAAATTACTCAAAATAATTAGCTTACAAAGATAATTATTTTTTGCTATTTTAATTTTATTTTTTAGGTATGAATTCCAATTGTGTAAATTTATTATTAAAGGCATTTAATAAAGATATTTTATTAAACAAGAATGAAGATTTTTCCGCTAATGTGTATTTTTCTGAAGGGTGCAATGGGCGTAAAAAATGGATTGCAGATATTTTGCCTTATGAATTATTGATAGTTGATATTAAGAAAATAATAGATTTAATTATGACTTTATCTGAGGGAAATTATTTTTATTGCGAATTTCCTGACAATGTAAAAACCCCTGATTATAGCGATAATTGGGGAAGATTTGCAAATTATATCGAAATAAATAATCGTGCAATTGCGAAAATGTCTAATGAAAGATGTTGCTGTGGAATAATTAATCTGATTAAATTGCTTCCTGCAATCCCTCCTAGTGCTAATCATTGGGCTAACTGTATTATTATTTCTCAAATTTTTCCCAATATATACGGAGATGGTTATAATAAGCAAAAAGATATTGAAAATTCTATATATGGTATAAAAATTAATGCCGACTATAGTGAAAATATTATCTCAAATGAAATAAAAGATAAAATAACTCAACAACAACAGATAAAAGCGTTTTGCGACCTTGCGCATTTCAGGGGTATAAAAGTTGGGTTTAGAACAGTTATTTCGGCTGATCAGATAAAAATTGTGTTTGATGATAGGGAGGAAAATTTTAGTTGGCAGAATTCAGACCATGTTGAGATATACATTAATGAGGCTGTAAAATTAATGAAGCTTGGATTTGAAGCTATGTTTATAGATTCTGCAAAACATATCGGCGGTTATGATTGCAAACACTATAGCGGAGTTGGTGCTCTACCTTCGTATTCTCAGATGCAATATATTTTAAATGAAATAAGAAAAAGAAGCTCCAAAACTGACATCAGTTTTGTTGGTGAAAAAAGTACAGGCGATTTTGAAAGATTTCAAAACTTGGGTTTAAATTCCGGTACTGATTATATTACAGGAGATGACTTTGATAAAGTTAAAATGTTGAGCGATGAGTTTAAATATAATAGAATTTATGCCCCCGGAGTTGAAATTGAAAATGACAATTATGAGGGAGGTATTACATATGAACAAAGATTAAATAGAATAAATACAGCATTATTTGCTTATAATTGTTCAAGCGATAAATTACCCAGCTTTATGCAAATGAATGATATATTTCCTCTGAGATATGATACTAATACCCATGAAATTATGATGAAAAATCCTTCATATTCTTTGGACGGCTCAAGCGAGAGTCATTACGAAAATCTTTTTGCAAAAGATGATGGCAGAAATTATAACCGAAAAGTTGCAGAGTTATTTGTTCGTGCGCTGTGTCTTTAGTTAATTTTTTTATTGACCTTAAAATATCCTTGTAGTTTAATAGAATAATATACTGGCTTTGCGTGTATAACTGCAGGAACAATATGAATTTTATAGAAGAGATTAATAAATTAAAAAAAGAGAAAAATGCAATAATTCTGACACATTGTTACCAGAATATTGAAATAGATGAAGTTTCGGATTTTGTTGGAGATTCATTATATTTAAGCAAAATGGCTGCAAATACTAACGCCGATATAATTGTGTTTGCAGGTGTTTATTTTATGGCTCAGAGCGCAAAGTTGTTATCTCCCGATAAAAAAGTTTTATTGCCAAATTTAAATTCAGGTTGCCAAATGGCAGATATGATTGATGTTGAAAATTTAAAACATTTCAAAGAAAAATATCCCAATATTCCGGTAGTTTGCTATATTAATTCGACTGCTGAAATCAAAGCAAATTGTGATATTTGTTGCACTAGCTCAAATGCTATTGAAGTTGTTAAAAGTTTGAATGCTGAAAAAGTTTTGTTTGTGCCTGATAATTATCTTGGCAAATTTATTGAAACTAAATTAAATGGTGTTGAGGTTATTACATTTAATGGTTTTTGCCCGACTCATTTAAGAATTAGGCCTATTGATATTTTAAATGCCAGAAAAAATTATCCAAATGCACTTATTTTGGCTCATCCGGAGTGTCATCATGATGTTGCTAAGTTGGCAGATTTTGTTGGTTCTACAAAAGAAATTATGGAATACGCAAAAAAATCTTCAAACAAACAGTTTGTTATTGCAACTGAAAAAGGTGTAGCGGATAGATTAAACAGAGATTCAAAACTCGAAAATTGGAATAAAGAATTTATCCTAATAGATGAAAATATAATTTGTCCAAGCATGAAAATGAATTCTCTTGAGGATATATATAGAACCTTAAAAGAAGAAAAATTTGAAATTACAATTGATGAGTCTGTTGCTAAAAAAGCAAAAGAATGTATTGAAAAAATGCTCCTTTTAAATATAAAATAGTTTTTATTTTATTTGCATGGTCTTAAGCAAAAGAGTATAATAATTTCATAAAGGGGGTGTTGTTGTAATGTTAGGCTTAGATAGTTTTAATCAATCCCAATTCAATAGTTTTAAGAAGCGTCAATATAATAAAATCTACGCTCATGAGGCGCTGCATAAGTCAAAAGGTGGTTCTTTGGCAGGACCTATAGTAATTGAAAAAGATAAAAATGGAGTTGCAATAGCAGGCCATGTAGACATCAAAATGCCTTCTGTTGATAGAGTCAATCCAGATAAGACAATTAAAGATGCAAAGACTGTTATATCTTCTGCTCTAGCTCCAAGTGACCCTTCAAATCAGGATTTAAAGGTTGCAAGTCAGGCTAAATCAGTTTTATTAAAAGCTCAAAGCATAAAAAATGATAATAATAAAAAGCAAGGGTTAAAATTAAATTATTTTGCATAGTTTGGTATTTATAGGAGAGAAATTTATGAAGAAGATTATTATTAGTATCTTATCTGTTGTCTTATTTAGTTTGGGGGCGAGTGCTGCAACTTTTAACGCTCAAGATAGAGTTCCAACGGTTGGTAAAACACTTTTAACTAAAAATGATTTACCAAGTAAAACAACATTTAAAGTTATAAACGGGACTGTTGATAATTCAAATGTTTCAACTACAGGGGTTATATATATACCCAAAGATCAGCTTGATTATGCAGGAAATGATAATGAAGTTGCTGCTGTAGTTGCACATGAAATTGGTAGTATAATTAATGGCAAATCATCTAAACAAAAATTAAGAAATATTGTACAAAATACTACAGGAACAGCAAATACTGTCGCAAGTAGTTTTATTAACTCTAAAACTCAAATGAAGGATAACAAAGATGCTGATATTACAGGTGTTGACTTGATGATAAAAGCTAATTACAATCCTTTGGCTATGATTGTTGTCTTGACTAAACAACCTTCAACAAGTACTTTAGAAGCGTTGAGCGGTAAGCCTGCAAATTCTGAAAGAGCAATGAATATATTTGATTATTTAAGTTATAATTATCCGTCTAAAATAAAAGCCGGTTATGCTTGTCAAGAATATAGAGCTTTTTTAGTTTATGCTGAACCAATCGCTAAAGAAAGAAATTCAGATAAAAAGAAGCTTGAAAAGTTTAACAAAGAACAAGAAAAAGCAAAAAAAGAAAGAGCAAAAAATATCGCACAATACAAAGCTACAGGCGGAATTAGCGGATGGGATGCAACATATGCTATTTTAAATGATTTTGTAAATGGTGGTGAAAATTAATCTTTGAAATATATATTTAAATGCCCTCTTTATATTAAAGAGGGCATTTTGTTTTGATTTTTATTATTTTATTAAATTATACCTTGCGCAATGACTGCTGAACTTACTTTTTTAAATGCTGCAATATTTGCGCCGGCTACGTAGTTTATTCCTAAATTGTATTCTTTGGCTGTTTCTTTGCATGTGTTAAATATGTTTGTCATAATTGTGTCTAATTTTTTGTCAACTTCTTCAAATGTCCAAAAGTATCTTATTGAATTTTGGCTCATTTCCAAAGCTGATGTTGCAACACCTCCGGCATTGGCTGCTTTTGCAGGAGCTAATAATACATTGTTTTCAATTAGGTATGTTATAGCTTCAATTGTTGTTGGCATGTTTGCGCCTTCGCCAATTGCTATTACCCCATTGTTTACCAAGATTTTAGCCGTTTCAAGATTTATGTCATTTTGCGTTGCGCAAGGTAGAACAATATCTGCTTTTATTTTATACACTGCAGGTGTCTGATCTTTTTGGTTTTCGATATAAACTGCGCAAGGGAATTTTTTAACATATTCCTTGATTCTTAGACGTTCAACTTCTTTAATTCTTTTTATTTCGTCTAAGTCAACTCCTCTTTCGTCATATATGCAACCGTTTGAGTCAGACATTGCAATTACCTTAGCACCATATTCCATTGCTTTTTGAGCTGCGTAGATTGCGACATTTCCTGAGCCCGAGATGGTTACATTTTTACCTTTTAGTTCAAGGTTGTTTGCTTTTAACATTTCTCTCATAAAATATATTAGACCAAAGCCTGTAGCTTCTTTTCTTGCTAATGAACCGCCATATTCAAGCCCTTTGCCTGTTAAAACACCGGCTTCATATTGGTTTTTAATTTTCCTGTATTGTCCAAATAAATATCCTATTTCTCTTGCTCCAACACCGATGTCACCTGCGGGCACATCGATATTATGCCCAATGTGACGATATAATTCATTCATAAAGCTTTGGCAAAAATGCATAATTTCCCTGTCTGATTTACCTTTCGGGTCGAAATCAGATCCGCCTTTTCCGCCTCCTATTGGAAGACCTGTAAGTGCGTTTTTAAAAGTTTGTTCAAAAGCCAAAAATTTCATTATGCTTTGATTTACGCTGGGATGAAATCTTAGACCGCCTTTATAAGGCCCAATTGCGCCATTAAATTGAACTCTATAGCCTCTGTTTACTCTGACATTATTGTTATCATCAATCCAAGGCACTCTAAAAGTAATAATTCTTTCAGGTTCTACCATTCTTTCCAATAAGCCGTCTTTTTTTAAAGATGGGTTTTTTTCTATGAAAGGCTTAATTGTTTCCAGTACTTCTGATACAGCTTGAATGAATTCCTTTTCGTTAGAGTCTTTTTTTTTGAGCGAATCTAAAACTTCTTCAACGTAATTTTGCATAAATCCTCCTAAAATAAGTCAGGTTTTATTATATCACTTTATTTTCGTTCAAGCTATAAATTCATAATTTTAGTTAATTTTCTTAAAAATTATTGTTGTTCTGTTGGAAAGATTTAGCGGTATTGGCGTTTGCCCGTCTGATGTTATTGTTTGTTTATTTGTATATCCTTCACCTTTATATTTAACATCATCTGTATTGATGGCTTCTTGCCAAGTTCCCTCAGGGAAATTTATATAGTATCTGTCAGCGTCATCTCTTGGGTATTTCATATCCGAGAAGTTGGCTATTGTGAAAATTTCATTTCCATTTTCAAAATCGCGCATATTTAGCGCAATTACTTGTGAATTGTGGTGAATTATGCTATTTTCTCTGATTATTGCACCATTTGACATCGCAGTGTTTTCTTGGGCTAATTTGTTTAAATCTTTTGTTAGCCTTATTGCACCACATTTGTTTTCAAATGCTTCGCCTTTTGCGCTACTGTTAGACATTTTGGATGCTTCAAAGCCTTCATGATTTGAATTGTATCCCTTTTCTATGTATAAATTTGGTTCATACGGTGTTCTTTTTGATTGTCTGAAAAATCTAAATGGTACGTTTGTTACCTCATCATCGCCTTGAAAAGTCATTTTGGGTCCATTTTGGCTATAAGTTAGCGCTTGAGCCATTTTGTATGAGTCAAAAGCTTTTTTATACATTGCCTTAATTTTTTTAGGGGTGATATATGCTTCTTTTTTGATTCCTAATGACTGTAATTCTTGTTGATAAAAGCTTTCATAGTCATATTCGTCGTAGTTATCTAACGTGCCTTTTGTGTATAAATCAACAAGTTTTTCGCTTACCATTTGTGCTTTTTGGAGCGTTACATAGTTTAGAGCTTGGCCTATATCGATATTTTTTAATTGCGCAAGCTTTGAAGCTCTTTCTATATCTTGTTTATTTAGAATTACGTTTTCATTTAAGTGAAGCATTGGTACTATTAATTTTGGAATTAGTCTTGTACCTTCATAGTTGCCTATTTCATCATGACTCATTACGTATTTAAGTCTTGTTTGTCCTTGTAGGCATGCTTCATAAAGTTCATCTAAATTGCAATTTCCGTAGAGATGGTTTTTTAAAGTGTGGAAGTAGTTAAAATCCCATTCTGTGTTAAAACCTAGGCGAGAAAGGTTTGTTCTTCCTTTTTCTGGGTTCATTTTTTCAATAACATCATTGTGTGTTTCTTCATCCATGTTAGGCGAATTTTCTTCAGGGGTTAACTTGCAAAGAATTCTTTCATCATGTTTTCTTGAGTAGTCTTGCCAATAGCTTTTGCCATCTGACGCTATAGAGCTTCTTGCGTCTTCTGCTATCAAAAATGCATCAGGGAAATGATAGTTTATTTCTGCTGCAATTTGTTTCATTGTTATATCTGAGTCCATAAATTTGGTCATATCAAATCTTATTCCATCGCAATGATAGTTTTTGAGCCAATAAAGAGCTGCATTGACCATAAAATCTCTAACATAGGTCGAATTTTTACCTTCATAGTTCCAGGCATCCCCAAAAGCATTGCCTCCTTTTATGTATGGACCGGTTTCTCTTAATTTTTGCCCATCCGGACCAAGATGATTTGGTACCATGTCGATTATTACATTTAGGTTTTTGTTGTGTGCCATATCGACAAATTTTTTAAAGTTGTCTGCGCCGCCTAAATTTTGCGCTACCGCAGTTTTGTATCTGCCATCATATCCCCAGTTAAAGTAATCAAGTGTTTCTTCAACAGGCATAACATGGATTGCGTTAAAGCCTTTTTTTGCTATTTCGTCAAGTTTTTTTGCTGCTGAGGTAAAATCCCCATTTTTTGTTAATGTTGCTATGTTTGCTTCATATATTCTTGCATCGTTTACTTTTGTCAGTTTGTTTGTTTTGTTTGCAAGTCTTGATATTCTTTTTGGATTATTAGAAAACCAATTATTGTCGTGCCATTGGTATCTTGATTGGTCATATATAATTGATTTTCCGCTATTGAAGTCAACCATAAATGAGTATGGGTCGTTAACTTTTACTGTTGAATTGTCTGATTTTTGAATTACATAATAATATTGATCATTTTCTTGTATTAGTGATGATGGTATTGGATTTTTTGTTTGAAAAATACCGTTTTGTTTGTTTTCTAGAGGAAAAGATAAAGTTTCGCCGGTTTTTTTCTTTTCTACAACAGCATTAACACTTTTTGCATCCGGGAAAGTGAATAATTTAAAGGTTACATCTTTTGTTTTTGGGTCTACAATAGCACCCCAGCTTGTGTGTTCTTTCCATCTTCTTTTAAATAATACAGGGTAAAAATGTTTGTTGATTTCATTTACTTTTGTTTGGTTTGAATTTTTGTTTTGCTTAAAACCACTTGTTTTATTAGGTAATACATTGTTGCAGTTTGAAATTTTCCCGACAGAATTTATTTTCATATTTTCACCATATAACACAAATCACAACACGCTAACTTCAATAAAACCCATAAAGAAGTTTTATTGCTTTTGCTATCGATTTAATTCTATATTTATTTATGTTAGGTTGCAAAAACTTAACATTTTTTAATTTTTATAAATTGTTAAATAATTTAAAAGTGTTTTCAATTACCATATCAATGTCAAAATATTTGTATTGTCCCAGCCTTCCTATAAAGTAAAGCCCGTTTATTTTTTTTGATTTTTCAAAGTATTTTTTGTATAAATCGCAGTTTTTATGATTTATAATCGGATAGTATCTTTCATTTTTGTTTATTTCAAATTGTTTTGGGTATTCCAGAGTAATTATTGTTTTTTTTGATTTTTCGTTTAATATGCGTTTGTGTTCTGTTATTCTAGTGTAATTAAAATCATTAGGATAGTTAACTACTGATGTAGCTTGATAATATTCTTGATTTATTAGTTTATTTTCAAACTCTAGACTTCTATAAGGCAAAATACCAAATTCATAGTTAAAATATTCATCAATGGAGCCGCTGTAGAATATTTTGTCAAAAGAGCTGTTTATTTCTTTGAAGTTTGTGTTTAGTTTTATTGTTATATTTTTGTGATTTAAGATATTTTCTATTAATTTTGTGTAGCCTTCTATTGGAATAGCTTGGTATTTATCACTAAAATAGTGTATATTATGATTTATATAAATAGGTATTCTTGAGATAATTGATTTGTCTATTTCATCCGGAGATATTCCCCATTGTTTTATTGTGTAGTTTTTATATATGTTTTCATATATAAAATTTGATATATATTTTATTTTTTCATTTTTTGTTTTGCTAAGTTCTAAAATTGATATTTTTTGATTATACCCGTATTCTTTTATTAATTCTTTTTCAATTGCTGTCGCTTCTTCTTTTGAAAAATATTCATACAAGCTGTTTAAGCTAAAAGGTATGCTTATAAAACTATTGTTTATATATGCTTTTACTTTGTGATTATGGTAGTGCCATTTTGTAAATTTTGATAAAAATTGCCATACATTATCATTATTTGTGTGAAAAAAATGAGGCCCGTATTTTTGAATAGTAATATTTGTTTCGTCATTTTTATAGTCATAAATATTACCTGCAACATGATTTCTTTTATCTATTATAAGAACTTTTTCTTTTTTGATTTCGGCTATTAAATAAGCAATTGTTGCTCCAGATATGCCTGCTCCTACAACTAAATTTTTAATCATTTTGTTTAATATTTTCGTTTTCAGGCTCACAATGTATCATAATGGTGGTATTTTTGAGTTCTTTGTTTATTGAATTTTCAATTTCATCACATATATTATGACATTCTAATATAGACATTTTGGGCGGGAAAAGAATTGTTAATTCAATATCTATTTCAGGTCCGCAGCGTCTTGCTTTAAGGTCTTTATATTTTATCGTATAGTTTGTGCTATATGAATTTATTGCGCTTTCTATTTTTTTAATGTCTGTTGGCGGAAGTGAACCATCTAAGAGGTTGTTTAGTGTTTCTTTTGAAATTGTAAAACCTGCTTTGAATATAAATATTGCTACTAATATTGCAATGATTGGGTCTAGTATATAGATTCCTGTAATTTTGATTAAAATTAAGCCCAGCATTACACCCAAGGAAGAATATACATCTGTCCTTAAATGTTCGCCATCAGCAAAAAGTGATATTGAGTTTGATTTTTTTGCGACTTTAAATAATATATTGCTCACAAGTATATTTGCAATTGTTGCGAACAACATAACATATATACCGATATTTGTGTTTATTTGCGGGGTTTCATGTAGAAAGATTTTTTTTAATGCTTCGTAGATAATATAAAGCGAAGCAAAAATTATTAAACCTCCCTCAATAAATCCGGACATATCTTCGTATTTTCCATGTCCAAAAGGATGGTTATTGTCAGCAGGTTCAGATGATTTCATTACTGCAAAAAAGGTTAAAACCGAAGCTAAAAAATCGCTAAGCGAATGAATTGCTTCAGAAATTATGCTTATTGAGCCGGATATGATTCCTGCTATAAGTTTTAAGATAATTATAATTGCATTAGAGCTAATTGAAAGTCCCGCTGCTAATTTTTTTTCTGTGATTATATTCATTTTGTCATGATTATTCTATCACATTATTATAATAATGTTTTATTTTAATGACTCAATTAAACTTGACACCATTGAAAATACATAAGATAATTGTTAAAAGTCTTATAAGGATTGTTTTATGTTAAAGAGAATTTTTGGAGTTGGTGTTTGCGCAATGGTTTTGACTTTGTTTGTAATGCCTGGTGCTAATGCTGCTTTTGCTTGGTTTGGTTTTAGGAATGAAAATACTGAAGTTATGATTAATTCAACCAGTGAGCCGCATCAACATTGCTGGTTTAATTGTCCGCACCAAAAGCTTTTTATATACATGTAGCGTGTTGTGGTTTTTATGATTACAAAAATATCTTTTCCTTCTCTAAAACAAAATCATTTTACAAATAAAAGTGCATATGTATCTAAAATAGATAAAAATTTTTTCATGCGTCCATTATTATGCGATAGCGTTTGTTTTGGAGCTAAAAATAAAGATATTAAACAAGGTGATATATTTTATAAACCCATTCCTGATGAAT